>NZ_PYCI01000033.1:0-53295 GCF_003015105.1 Chroococcidiopsis sp. CCALA 051
CCGTTGAGCAGTCAATTCAGGACGGTTGAGGTAGCCTCTTGCTAAACCGACTCCGCCAATGTATATTTCACCTGGAATACCGATGGGTTGGGGTTGGAGGTGGGCATCGAGGATGTAGATTTGAGTGTTAGCGATCGCCCGACCGATAGTTGTATCTTTACTACCACTGACTTCAGCGATCGTCGACCAAACAGTTGTTTCCGTCAGCCCGTAAGCATTGAAGAAATGGCGATCGCTTGTCCAACGGGCTGCAATTTCCGGCGAACAAGTTTCCCCAGCAGAAATTAGAGTTTGCAGGGCAGGCAATTGAGCGGGTAATAAAGGCTTTAGTACGGCGGGCGGAAGGGTAGCATGGGTGATGGCGTGATATTTTAGATACGAAATCAACTCCGATCCTAGACGTGCTACTTCTGGCACTAGATATAGGGTTGCTCCTACTGCCCATGCCATGACAATCTCGAAGATAGAAGCATCAAAGCTAAGGGAGGCAAATTGGAGAATTCGATGCTCTGGTTTGAGATCGAAGGTGCGAATTTGCGCTTGGGCTAGATTGCACAGTCCGCCATGTTCGACTAAAACCCCTTTGGGGTGTCCGGTCGATCCTGAAGTGTAAATTATATAGGCAAGATTGGCGGCAGTTCCACCACTGTTTATGTTTTCCCCGCTCTGTTGAGCAATGATTTCCCAATCGCGGTCGAGGTAAACCGATCGGAGATCCCCCCAACTCCCCTTTCCAAGGGGGGCTAAGGATTGACGATCCCCCCAACCCCCCTTTCCAAGGGGGGCTAAGGATTGTTGTGTTAGTAGGATAGTTATTTGGGCATCCTCTAACATGAACTTGAGACGTTCTGAGGGATAGACGGGATCTAAAGGGACATAGGCTCCGCCAGCTTTCAGAATTCCTAAAATGCCCACCATCATCAAGAACGATCGCTCTACGCAAATACCAACTTTGACTTCTGGCGCAACTCCAAGTGTTTGCAAATAGCTGGCAAGTTGGTTGCTATGGTAGTTCAATTCTTGGTAAGTTAATTGCTCGTCTTTATAGACAACAGCGATCGCGTTTGGCGTTTTATCTGCCTGAGCTTCAAATAATTGATGAATGCACTGCAACGGGTAATCTTGCTGAGTAAGATTCCATTCCACTAATAGCTGCTGTCGTTCTACTACTGTCAAAATTGGTAAGTCTGCTAGTCGTCGATGTGGATCGGCAACAATTCCTTCGAGTAAGGTTTGAAAATGTCCTAGCATTCGGACGATCGTACTGCGATCGAATAGATCGGTACTGTAAATTATCTGCCCTTGCAATCCTGCAGGAGTTTGCCATAAATGAAACTCTAAATCTAATCTGCTCGTACCGCTGTCAAACTCAAACTGACTTAAAGCGAGTCCAGGTAATTCTAAAGCTGTAATCGGCGTGTTTTGCAGAGCGATCGCCACAGAGAACAAAGGATGTCGGCTCAAGTCGCGCTCTGGGCGCAACTCTTCCACTAACTTCTCGAAGGGTAAATCTTGATGTGCATAGGCTCCTAGCGTTACTTCCCGCACTCGTCCCAACAATTCCCAAAAGGTAAGATTGCCAGATAAATCTGTTCGCAGCACTAGGCTATTGACGAAAAAGCCGATTAATGGCTCTATTTCAGGGCGGTTACGGTTAGCTATGGGCGATCCAACAGCAATATCTTCTTGTCCGGTATAGCGATGTAGCAACGTTTGAAATGCTGCCAGCAAGGTCATAAATAGAGTTACGCCTGCTTGCTGACTGAAAGCTTCTAGGGACTGAGTGAGATTTTTTGATAGCTGAAAATTGTGTGTCGCACCTTTGTAGCTTTGAATGGGCGATCGCGCTCTGTCAGTGGGAAGATTTAAAACTGCAAGATCGGCTAACTGCGATCGCCAGTACGACAGTTGCGACTCTAGTACTTCCCCTTGCAACCACTCCTGCTGCCAGTGGGCAAAGTCAGCATATTGAATGGGCAAATCTGCTAGAGGAGAAGATTTATTACTACTAAAGGCAGTGTAGAGCGTGCCGAGTTCTCGTACCAGTACGCCGATCGACCAACCATCGGCAATAATATGGTGCAGATTCAATAATAGAATGCGTTCAAATGCATCTAATTGAAAAATTGTCAACCGTAATAGCAAATCTGCGCTCAGGTCAAAGGGGCGCTGAGATAGGGCGATCGCCTGTTGTCTTGCGGCTGCTTCGCGATCGCTTGCAGGTAAAGTACGTAAGTCTACAATAGCGAGAGGTACACTCACGCTCTCTACCACAACTTGATGCAGTTGTCCCTCTGACATTTCAAATCTTGTTCGCAAAACTTCGTGACGGCGCACGATTTCGTTAAATGTTTGCTCTAAGGCAGTAATGTTGAGGTGTCCGTGCAAGCGAATCGCAGCCGAGATGTTGTAGAAAGGATTTCCAGGCGCTAAGGCGTGAAGAAACCACAATCGCTGCTGGGCGAACGATGCCGGAAAGACAAATTCAGCGTTCGAGACAGGATTGGTATTCAACGATCGCCTTCCTCTGTATCGCGGTTGAGGGACGATCGCAAGCGACGATGAGCAGCGCGAGAAAGAGGAACAATCTGGGGCGTTTGTTGCGGCTGGTTGCTCTGTAAATGGGCGATCGCTTTGGCAAGTTGGGCGACTTGGGGTGACTCAAACACGTTGCGTAAAGGTAACTCTACACCGAATGCATCGCGGATACGGGAAGTTAGTTGAGTTGCTAGCAGCGAATGCCCCCCTAACTGGAAGAAGTTATCGTGAATCCCTACACGCTTGAGTCCTAGCAGTTCAGCCCAAATATTCGCAAGTTTCTGCTCGATGGGCGATCGCGGCGTGTCATCAGTCCCCCATCGCTGGATCGTGTCAGGCGCTGGAAGTGCGCGACGGTTGACTTTGCCATTCGGTGTCAGGGGTAGTGCTTCTAATACCACAAAGGCAGAAGGGATCGCGTACTGGGGCAAGCTTTGCTCTAAGTAACTTCGTAGTTGGGGAATCAGATGACGGGCAAACTGTGTCTGTAAAGGATCGTTTGCGTAAGTTTTCCAAGGACGAGTTAGATTCACTTGCTCTTGAAAAGGCAATATCGCACTATTTTTTGTGGTGGATTGATGCTGAAAGGTAACATCATAACATCCCGTATTATCTGCATTTGACCAACTCACGTCAACGGTATAGGGCAATTCTGCCACTAAATCCCACCAATCTTCCGGTTCAATACCCGATGTCACCTGCTCCAATGCTTCGCGCATTTTGCCTGCGGTTTTGGGTGCTTGCGTTCCTTCTACTAGCCATTGAGCCGTTTTAACTGCTCCTACGACACGGGCATTAGGAATTTTTGTAATACTCAGTGCTGCTGGCTTTTCAGCTAGTTGCTGGCGTACTTGGGCAAGATTTACATTGTCTTGAGTCCAATTCAGTTGGGACGATCCCCCCAACCCCCCTTGGAAAGGGGGGGATGAAGATCCCCCTAATTCCCCTTGGGAAGGGGGGAGCGAGGGGGGATCTGCCTCGATATGTAAAATTACGTTGTAGCGAAACTGAGTTAATTCATTACAATATCGACCGCGTGTGAGCTGAATTTGGATATGACTAATTCGTTCCAAGTGCTGTTTCAAGGCATGAAAGAAAGCAGGATCGATCGCCAGTTCCGTCTCCTGAAATATCGCCGTCTGTACCTGCTGTTGCAGATGCTCTCGACTTACGGTATTATCTGCCCGCTCCAATTGAACCGCAGCATGAAAAGCTGACAACAAGGGTAGACTCCGTACATCTCCAATAAAGACAAAGCCACCAGGGGCAACAGTGTAAATTGCTTGTTCCAGCACTTGCAGGAGATAATCTACGCTAGGAAAGTACTGCACGACCGAATTAAGAATCACTGCATCAAAGCTATTTGCCTCTAGACCTTCAAAGTTAGTTGCCATCCTCTGAAGTAACTTGACTTGAGGCAATGGTTGAGTTGCTAACTGTTGCTCGATGTATTCAATGGATGCAGATGAGAAATCAGTTCCCCAATACTGAGTACAGTGTGGCGCAATTTGAAACAGCAATAAACCCGTACCGCAACCAATTTCTAATACCCGCTGAGGCTGCAAACTCAAAATCTGCTGGGTGCGATCGCTTACCCATTGTTGCATTTGCTCTTTTGGAATTGGTCGGTCTGTATAGCTACTATTCCAGCCTATGATGTTGAAAGTAGCATCGTTATTTGTAGCAGGCTGATGATAAGTCTGGTCGTAAAGATTTTGCCATTGCTTAACCTGCTCCTCCTGCAAATTTGGGAGTTCCTGAGTGCTGTCCCGATTCAATACGATGTAGGCGACTATACGCTTATCTGTAGCATTCTCATGGGCGATCGCCACAGTCTCTCGCACTGTTGGGTGTTGAAGCAATAGTGTTTCTATTTCGCCTAATTCAATCCGAAATCCCCGAATTTTTACCTGATTATCGATGCGATCGACAAATTCAAGATTGCCATCGGAAAGATAGCGGGCGAGATCTCCGGTTTTGTAAAGGCGATCGGTAATTGGTAGTTGGTAATTGGTAATTGGTAATTGGTAATTGGGTTTTTTCTCCCTCTGCTCCCTTGCTTCCCTGCTCCCTGCTCCCTGCTCCCTGCTGCCTAAACAGACAAACCGTTCATCCGTCAACTGGGGACGATTTAAATAGCCCCGTGCTAACCCATCACCGCTAATGTACAATTCGCCAACTATTCCAATTGGTACGGGCTGGAGGTGAGAATCTAAAAGATAAATTTGGGTGTTAGAAATAGGACGACCAATGGATGGCTTGTTATCATTATTATCAGTAGCGCTTAACTGAGCAACTGTCGCCCAGATTGTTGCTTCTGTTGGTCCGTAGGCGTTAAAAAAGCGACGACCTACAGCCCATTGCTGCACGATTTCGTGTTTAACAGCTTCACCGCCAGAAATTACTGTTTGAAGAGTGGGCAGTTCTGCTGTTGGTAAAATTGCTAGAACCGCAGGGGGGAGAATAGTAGTATCGATCGCCTTGTCTTGCAAGAATTGAACTAGCTCGGCTCCAGGTAAACGGGCTGTTTTGGGTGGGATGTAAAGGCTAGCGCCAACCCCAAACGCTAGTAACATCTCAAAAACAGACGCATCAAAATTGAGGGAGCTAAATTGTAGAATCCGATTTTTTGGTTGTAGTTTGAATACTTGAATTTGAGCTTGGACGACATTACATAGTCCTCGATGCTCTACTAAAACTCCTTTCGGTTTTCCGGTCGAGCCAGAGGTGTAGATGACGTAAGCTAGGTTATTGGCTGTTACGTTGCTGTTGGGTGTTTCATCATCGTATGTGGCGATGGTTTTCCAGTCAGTATCTAGGCAGATTAAACGATCCCCCCAACTCTCCTGAAAAACGGGGGCTAACTCTGGTTCTTCGTTTCCAGGCTCAGTCCGATTCCCCCAACTCTCCTGAAAAAGGGGAGCTAAAGAACTCTGGGTTAGCACGATCGCCACTTGAGTATCGTCAAGCATGAACTTTAGGCGATCGCTGGGATAATTTGGATCGAGGGGAATATAAGCTCCGCCTGCTTTCCAAATGCCCAATATGCCTATTACCATTTCTAGAGAGCGATCGAGACAAATTCCTACTAAAGATTCAGAAGTAACGCCTAATTGTTGTAAATACTGTGCTAGTTGATTTGCCCGTCGATCCAATTCCTGGTAAGTTAGTTGCTCGTCTGCAAAAACAACCGCAGTAGCATCAGGCATTCTTGCTGCTTGTGCTTGAAATAATTGATGAATGCACAAATCTGGATAATCGCAGCTAGTTTGATTCCATGCCACCAATAGTTGATGGTATTCTGCTGCACTCAATAGGGGTAAGTTAGCGATGCGTGTATCGGGATTGGTAACTATGCCTTCTAACAATGCTTGGAAGTGAGCTAGCATTCGAGCGATCGTAGATGCATCAAATAAATCGGTGTTGTATGCTACGAAACCACTCAGTCCATCTACCGATCCTTCCCACAAATTATTCAACCCGCGATCGCACTCCCACAAATGCAACTCTAGATCGAATCGCGTGGTAGTCACGTCAAACTTCAACGGGTTCAACATTAACCCAGGTAACTCTAACGGTTGCATCGGGGCATTCTGAAGCGCAAAGACGACTTGAAACAAAGGGTTACGGCTCAAGTCGCGCTCTGGGTGCAACTCTTCTACTAACTTCTCAAAAGGTAAGTCTTGATGGGCATAGGCTCCTAATGTCACTTGTCGCACTCTTGTCAACAATTCCCGAAAGCTGGGGTTCTCGGAGAGATCGACACGCAGCACCAGGCTATTGACAAAAAAACCAATTAATGGCTCTAATTGGCTATGATTGCGGTTAGCTATGGGCGATCCAACGGCAATATCTTCTTGTCCGGTATAGCGATGTAGCAACGTTTGAAATGCTGCCAGCAAGGTCATAAACAGAGTTACGCCTGCTTGCTGACTTATGGCTTCTAGGGACTGGGTGAGAGTTTTTGATAACTTTAGGCTTTGTGTTGCACCGCGATAGGTTTGTACAGCAGGGCGGGTTCTATCAGTGGGAAGATTCAGGATCGGTAGATCTGCCAGATGCGATCGCCAGTAGGACAGTTGCGACTCCAATACTTGCCCTTGCAGCCATTGCCGTTGCCAATAGGCAAAATCGGCATACTGGATCGGCAATTCTGCTAATGGATAGGGTTTGCTTTCACTCTTAGCGGTGTAGAGTAATCCCAGTTCTCGCACCAGTACCCCCAGCGACCAACCATCGGCAACAATGTGGTGCAGATTTAGCAACAGGACGTATTCAGCTGCATCTAACTGCAACAATTTCACTCGTAGTAGCAGATCGGTGGCTAGGTTAAATGGCTGTTGGGCTTCTTCTGTAGCGATTTGCTCGGCTGTGAGTTGTCGTTCGTTTGGGGGTAAATGCCGCAAATCCACAACAGGCAGAGATAAATTGACTTTTTGGGCAACGATCTGAACTGGTTGCCCATCCAGCTTGACGAAGTTGGTACGCAAGGCTTCGTGACGATCGACGATCGCCCCAAAAGCTTGCTTCAAAGCTACATAGTCAAGTTTCCCTTGCAGCCGAACTGAAAAAGGTATGTTGTAAAAAGGGTTGTTAGGTACTAAGCGATCCAAAAACCACAATCGCTGCTGAGCGAATGACAGAGGTAGGGAGCGATGGTCGCGTAGCGTTTGCGAAGCATGGTCGAAGAGCATACCGCCTTCGGCATCGCGCGATATTCTTACCAACTGAGGAGAGCGATCGATTTGAGCATTTGCCTGGTGCAACAGGGCGATCAGCTCAGATTTGCGATCGACAATTTTTGCCCGTAACTGGGGAGATAATACCCCTTCAGGAGCGTTACAGCGCAAGCTTTCTCCCTTAACGAAAAGCTGAATATCTAAAGAGCGTAGGTAGGCTAAGAACTCAATACTTGTCAAAATTCTACCTCCTCGCGATTTTGAGCGGATGTCTCAGCCTCAGCCGTTTGTACCAGATCCGCCCCACGGAGCGTATCAATATATTGCGCGATCGCCACAATCGTTGGTGTTTCAAATAGAACTCCCAGTGGCACTTCTACCCCAAGGCGATCGCGTATTCGGGAAACTAATTGCGTGGCTAAGAGCGAATGTCCGCCCAACTCAAAAAAATCGTCGCTTATACCTACTTGTCGTCCCAAAGTTTCCGCCCAAAGCTGCGCTAACTGAGCTTCAACCGACGTTCGCGGTGCAAGGGTTGGTAGATCGACAGAAGTAAAATCGGGTGAGGGAAGTGCCTGCCGATCTACTTTGCCGTTAGGTGTTAGTGGCAAAGCCTTCAAGACTACAAAAGCGGAAGGCAGCATGTAATTTGGCAGTTTTGTTTTGAGGAAGCTGCGCAGATCGCCGATCCCCCCTAACCCCTTTTTCTCAAGAAGGAATTCGCTAGCCCCCCTTAAAAAGGGGGGTTGGGGGGATCTCTTCGTGTTTGGGACAATGTAAGCAACCAAACGGCGATCGCTACTCCCATCCTCCCGCACCACAACAACAGTTTCTTCTACACTCGGATACTGCTTCAAGACTGTTTCAATCTCGCCCAACTCAATCCGAAAACCCCGCAACTTAATTTGCGCGTCAGTACGACCAACAAATTCGAGATTACCATCGGGAAGATAGCGGGCGAGATCTCCGGTTTTGTACAAGCGGGTATCGGTAATTGGTAATTGGTAATTGGTAATTGAGTGGTGCGTGTTTTTTTGCTTCCTCAGCTCCCTCAGCTTCCTCAGCTCTCTTCCTCCCGACTCCCTGCTCCCTTGGCAAATAAATCGTTCAGCCGTCAACTGAGGACGATTCAAATATCCTCGTGCTAATCCATCGCCACCAATGTAAATTTCTCCGGTAACGCCAATAGGTACGGGTTTTAGATGAGTGTCCAGCAGGTAGACTTGGGTATTGGCAACGGGACGACCGATCGGAATTGATGTTGCTGCTTCTGCTACGTCTCGCACTTCATACCAGGAAGTAAATGTAGTGTTTTCAGTCGGTCCATATACGTGCAGCAAATGTGCGGGTGCGCCGTGCTGCTTGACTGCTTTTACCCACCTGACATCAACTGCTTCACCCCCAAATAGCAAGTAGCGCAGCGAACGAAAACAGTCGGGTACTTCTCGCGCCATTTGATTGAATAAAGCGGTTGTCAAAAACAGGATGCTAATTTCCTGCTGTCGAATCTCTTGAGCAAACTTTTGGGGAGAAAGCATGACTTTGCGATCGCACCCCACTAATTGCGCTCCATTTAGCAGTGCGCCCCAAATCTCAAAGGTTGCTGCATCAAATGACAGATTGGCACATTGAGCGACTTTATCCCCAGGTTCTAAGGTGATGTAGTTGGTGTTGCATACTAATCTATTTACGGCTCGATGAGTTACTGCTACGCCCTTTGGGGTTCCCGTCGAGCCAGAAGTATAAATTACGTAGGCAAGGCGATCTACGGTTGTTCGATCGCTTGGGTTCTGCTCGCTTTCTTGCGCGATCGCTTCCCAATCCTTTTCTAAACAAACAACTTTTAAATTTCGATCCCCCCAACTGAGCTTAAAAAGGGGGGCTAATGCTTGTTGCGTCACTAGTACAGATACTTGAGCATCTTCCAACATGAACTGCAACCGTTCGGGGGGATAAGTTGGATCTAGAGGAACGTAAGCTGCTCCGGCTTTGAGGATACCTAGCAAAGAAGCGATCGCCATTGGAGAAGGTTCCATGCAGATACCTACCAGCGTTTCGCAACCTACACCTAGTTTTCGCAAATAATGTGCCAGTTGGTTGCTACCACTATTCAACTCATGATAGGTATATTGTCTATCGCCAAAACTTACTGCAATAGCATTTGGACTTTGTTCTACCTGAAGTTCAAACAATTGGTGAATGCCGCGTTCTGGATAACTACGTCCAGTTTGATTCCACTCTACTAATTGATGCTGCTCTGCGGCGCTCAAAATCGGTAGATCTGCTAAATTTGTGTCGGGATCGGTAACTACTCCAGTTAATAACATTTGGAAATGAGTTAGCATCCGGGCGATCGCACTTGGCTCAAACAGCTCGGTGTTGTAAACTAAAACACCACGCAATCCTTCCGACTGCTGCCACCCGTCGCCCCACAAACTCCTAAAGTTTTCGGCGCACTCCCATAGATAAAACTCTAGATCGAACCGAGCGGTTGTTGTTTCCACTTTGAAGGAAGAGAGCGAGAGCTTTGGTAGCGTTAGCTGTTCTATAGGTGCGTTTTGCAGCGCAAATACCACTTGAAACAATGGGTTGCGGCTTCCTTGACGTTCTGGATGCAACTCTTCCACTAACTTCTCAAAGGGTGAATCTTGATGAGCGTAGGCTTCTACCGTCACCTGTCGCACTCTAGCCAGCAACTCGCGAAAGCTGGGATTACCTGAGAGATCGGTTCGTAGAACTAAACTATTGGCAAAAAAGCCAATTAAATCCTCTAATTCCCGCCGATTGCGATTGGCAATTGGCGATCCTACAGCTATATCGGTCTGTCCTGTATAGCGATATAACAAGACTTGGAACGCTGCTAGTAATGTCATGAACAGCGTTACGCCTTCTTGATGACTCAGTGCCAAAAGTGCTTGAGATAAGTCTTGTGGCAACTCTAGTAACTTAATTGCTCCCCGATCGCCTCGTTCTTTTGGACGGCAACGATTGCTCTCGAACTCTAGAACGGATAAATTGTGTAACTGCGATCGCCAGTAAGATAGTTGCGATTCTAGCACTTCCCCTTGCAACCATTGTCGTTGCCAGTGGGCAAAGTCAGCATATTGAATTGACAGTTCGGGCAAAGGGGAAGGTTTACCCGTACTAAAAGCAGAGTAGAGTAATTCTAATTCTCGAATTAGGATCGCGATCGACCACTCATCAAAAACGATGTGGTGCAGATTGATGACCAAAACATACTCTGACTCGTCTAGTTGTAGCAGCGTTACTCGCAGCAGAGAACCTCGATCCAGGTTAAAAGGCTGCTGGATCTCCCGCGCGATCGCCTGTTGCGCTGCTGCTTCTCGTTCGCTTGCAGGCAACTGCTGTAAATCGGATATCTTAAGAAATACCTTTGAATGGGACGTAATTAGTTGTACGGGTTGCCCCTCTTGCACTCCGAAGTTGGTACGCAATATTTCGTGACGGCGGACAATTTCATTAAAGCTTTCTTCCAACGCTTTTAAGTCAAGCACGCCCGATAGACGAACCGTCGTCGGCACATTATAGAATGAAGTACCAGGAAATAGGCGATCGAGAAACCAAAGCCGTTGTTGTGCAAACGATGCCGGAAAAACAAAGACTTCCTCAGAAATGTTATCGAGCGATTCTATTGAAGTCATTGACGAATCTGCCTGCGCGATCGGCTGACTCTATCTAACAAAGATGGAGTATAAAATTTATCTGCACTGAGATAGAGATAGAGTGATTTCATGCAGCTTCTTTAACAAAAGCTATCATGCCTGCAAGAATACGCGCTCAAATGTAACGGGAGAAACGGAGCTTGAGAGATAAAATTGCTATGTGATAATAACTATCTCTATGGTATGTGGTACGCACCAAGTTACTTGCTGAGAATGGGAAGCAATTTATTTGCCGAGGATCGCGTCCATATGGAACCAACACAACTAAGCCAAGAACTGCGTAAAGGACAAAGCCCCGATATGACTCGTCGGCGCTGGATTATTGGTTTATCTACAGTGGGCGGTGCGATGGGACAACTTGTTACACTCTACCAAACTGGAGTCGTTAGCCATTTACCCGATCCTCCAGGACAGCAGCTTTTTGATGCAGACCGCGTAGATGCTTCTAATTATGCCTACAGTCGCTTCAATTCGCCCGATGGACCCCTGATGACACTTAATTACGCCCTCACAGCCTGGATAGCTTCTGCTGGGGGTATAGACCGCGCCAGACGCAATCCTATATTACCGATCGCAATGGGCGTTAAGCTCTTATTCGATGGAGTTCTTTCGCTCGAACTAGCGCGGGAAGAATGGAATGAGAACAAGGCACTTTGTGAATATTGCCAGGTAGCAACATTTTGTTCGCTTGTATCGATAATACTTGCCGCACCAGAAGTTATGGCTGCTACTCGAACTCTACTCGGTCGTCGCGAGGATGTAAAAGCAAGTAACACGCGATAATTTGTCATTGGTCATCGGTCATTGGTCAATCTTGACTTTCGACTTTTGACTTTTGACTTTCGACTTTTGTTAACTTAATACACTACATTGACCTTGATGCCGCAGTAAATGATCGCATAGTACTAAAGCTACCATTGCCTCTACCATCGGTACAGCTCTGGGCAACACGCAGGGATCGTGTCTACCTTTGGCTGCTAATAGTGTCTCTTCCCCTGCATTTGTGACTGTCTTTTGTTCCTTCCGAATTGTCGCTGTTGGTTTAAAAGCAATTCGCAAAATAATATTCTCGCCGTTAGAAATTCCTCCTTGTACCCCACCAGAACGGTTGGTAACAGTGCGAATTTCTCCATTTTCATCTGTATAGTATTCGTCGTTGTGTTCGCTACCTGTCATCAGAGTTCCCGCAAACCCAGAGCCAATTTCAAAGCCTTTGGTAGCGGGTAAAGACATGACAGCTTTCGCTAAATCTGCTTCTAGTTTGTCAAATACTGGAGAACCCAAACCTTTAGGTACGTTGCGCGTTACGCACTCGACAACACCACCGACAGAATCGCCTTGTCTGCCAATCTGCTCGATCAATTCAATCATGCGATCGGCACATTCGGGGTCGGGACAGCGGACAATGTTACTTTCTACCTGTTCTAGAGTTACGCTGCTGGGATCGACAACGCCTTCTATGTCTTTGATGCGCTTAACATAAGCAACAACTTCTACCCCAGCAACTTGATGTAAGATTTTTTTAGCGATCGCCCCTGCTGCAACTCTGCCAATTGTCTCTCTAGCTGAAGAACGTCCCCCGCCTTGCCAGTTACGAATCCCGTATTTAGCATCATAGGTAGCATCGGCATGGGAAGGGCGATACTTTTGTTGCATCTCGTCATAATCTTGGGGACGGGTATCTTTGTTGCGCACCAAAATCGAGATTGGTGTCCCTAGTGTTTTTCCCTCAAATATCCCCGACAAAATTTCGCAGCTATCAGCTTCTTTACGGGGTGTCGTAATTTTACTTTGCCCTGGTCGCCTGCGATCGAGTTCCCACTGAATTTCCTCCACGGAAATCTCCAAGCGTGGTGGACATCCATCAATGACGACTCCCACACCGCCACCGTGCGATTCGCCAAAAGTCGTCACCCGAAATAAATGTCCGAAGGTATTGCCCATGATGCTGTGTTGTGAGGAACTGTTGATTTTTGTATCACATTCTGAAGCTTTAGATGTAGGGGATTTTTTTCAGTTATCAGCGATCGGTGATTAGTGGCTGGTGACTGGTGACTAGATGAAGACTCAGATGCTAGCCACTAGCCACTACTCACTACTCACTAACTTGCGCTAATATGTCAGCGCGAGTTGACGGGGAGAGCGAAATGAGACGAAACCGCGATTTTGGGCAGGTACTAAAGGCTATTTGGCAGACACTATCTCTATCGGGGCTTTTGGCTATTACAATTTGGGCAATGACGCGACCTAGTTGGGTGTTACGCGACAATCGACAAGTGGCGATCGAAGGTAACAGTTTGTTATCTAAGCCAGTTATTCTTTCGCGCCTCGCTCTAGCATATCCTCAATCGCTGCTGCAAATTTCGCCAATGGCGATCGCTCAAACTTTGGAATCCTACCCTCCAATTGCTGATGCTAAGGTGGCTCGCCGACTCTTTCCTCCTAGTTTAGTCGTCCAAGTGCAAGAACGCACGCCTGTAGCTGTAGCGATCGCCCGTTTGATTCCCAATAGTTCCACACCCTACTCCAAAGCATCTGTTGGCTTTCTCGACTCGCGGGGCGCGTGGATTCCATTTGAATCTTACCCTGCCCAAGTTCGGCAGCGTCTTAAGCCTCAATTAAAAGTTTTGGGTTCGCCAGAGACTTATCGCGCTTACTGGAGTTCCCTTTATCAAAAAATCGGTCAAAGTGGAATTGAAGTTTTGGAAATTGATTGTCAAGATCCAAGCAATCTCATTCTCAAAACTGAATTAGGAACCGTCCACCTCGGTCCTTACAGCGAACGATTAACCAAACAACTTCATGTTTTGGCTCAAATGAGTCCGATTTCAACTCAAATTAATTCTCGCCAAATTGACTATATAGACTTGAAAAATCCTGCCGCTCCTTTAGTACAAATGTATCAAAAAGAAACTGAAGAAAGCCCAGTCCAGAACGTACCGACAAATCCAAAAATAATCAAAAGTAATCTACAGTAATTTCCACTTTTATGAGATGATTTGATGCTATATATTAGAAGTTTTTTAAACATGTATGAAATATGTATAAACAACTTAAATATATTTGGACATCCTCTGTAATTATACTGAGGTAAATTGGAGTCATCGACAAGCTTATTGTAACTTGTCAGTAGAATCACGCTTGAATGTACATGGGTGCAGGCATTACCTTGCTTGCGGAGTAGCGCAAGTTGCAGCACCTATGTCAGAAAATCACTTAAGTATTAGAATTCCCACCACAGAGATGTCTATATTGGAGCAATACTGCAAAAAGCACCAAAGAACCAAAACTGATGTCATTCGCGAGTTTATTCGCTCGCTGTCACAAAATGTATCGATCAGATAGGGGCAAGTATGAAAAAGATTGATTTTACTGGCTAGAGTTCAGTCATTCCACCGCGATCGCGGTGGAATAACTGGATTTTTTTACAAAAAGGTAAGGAAAAAATTTGCTGATATCAGCAAAATCTCCGAAAAAACTTCGATTTTGTTAAAAAATTAAGAAATACAAGCATTGCATTCGGTTTATTGCTCAATCGCGTAAAAATATACGGTGTTATTTACCATTTGTTCTAGACAAAGGAGACAGCTTTAGAGATGCCAACAATTGCCGCAGCCTCAGTTAAAACAACTTTGCAGCGAGAAATCAGCAGTCGCAATTGCTTTGTATCAGATCGAGCAGTTTATACAGAACAATTTCAAGTTAACTATAGTGCATCCAATTATCTAATCTCTTTAAAACAGCAGTAGGCTCGCCCGTTCGCTGCCAAAGTCAGGTTAGCATCGATGCCTTAACTGAAATTGCCGAGGATAAGCCATAGGAAAAAAACCTATAGTGAACTCTTATCCAAATTGTCACGCTTAAAAAAAGTTGTTCGTACACACCTAGATTCCAATGACACTTAACAGTAAAATAGACGTTACCCTTAAAACCTCCCAATCTCCAGGGCGGTCGGATTTTCCATTAGGCATGAATTCGACTGGGGACTTCAACAGTACAGGGCTGCATCTCGGACAAAACTACATCAGGGAAGTTGCTACTGGGGAGGACAACTTGAGCGATAGCAATATTCTTCCGAGTCGGGTAGCGAATATCAAAGTAATCGGTGTCGGTGGCGGTGGTGGCAATGCTGTCAATCGAATGATTGAGAGTGGGGTTACTGGTGTAGAGTTTTGGTCAATTAATACTGATGCCCAGGCGCTGACCCATAGCGCCGCACCTAGAAAGCTACAGATCGGGCAAAAGCTGACGCGAGGACTAGGAGCAGGTGGCAATCCAGCAATGGGAGAGAAAGCGGCAGAGGAGTCGCGAGATGAAATTGCTAACGCTATAGGAGAAGCAGACCTAGTATTTATCACCGCTGGAATGGGAGGCGGTACTGGTACAGGTGCGGCACCAACTGTGGCGGAAATCGCCAAGGAAAAGGGTATTTTAACTGTAGGCGTTGTCACCCGTCCTTTTGGTTTTGAAGGTCGTCGCCGTGCTAACCAAGCCCACCAAGGGATAGACGCACTGAAAGACCGAGTTGATACGATGATTCTGATCCCCAACGATAAACTGCTATCGGTGATCTCCGAGCAGACCGCGTTGCGAGATGCGTTTCTGACTGCTGATGAAGTTCTGCGTCAAGGGGTACAAGGAATCTCCGATATTATCACGATCCCTGGGTTAGTGAATGTAGATTTTGCCGACGTGAAAGCAGTCATGGCAGATGCAGGATCGGCACTAATGGGGATCGGCACCGGCTCTGGTAAAACCCGTGCTAGAGAAGCAGCAAACGCAGCTATTTCTTCTCCTTTACTAGAGTCGTCAATTGAAGGAGCAAAAGGAGTCGTCATTAATATTACTGGTGGCAGCGATATGACGCTGCATGAGGTGAATATGGCAGCAGATACGATTTATGAAGTCGTCGATCCCAATGCTAATATCATTTTTGGTGCAGTGATTGATGACAAACTACAAGGGGAAATGAAAATCACTGTCATTGCTACCGGATTCAATCAGGCTGATTCTGAACCAACTACCCCGACTCCAGGTATACCAATTGCTAAAAAATCCCCAACAGCAGCAGCGCCGTCAACGCCATCAGCTAATGACAACAAAGAAAAACCTGGCTTGGATATTCCCGAGTTTTTGCAACGGCGGCGACCTTCACGTTGATCGGAAGCGCGATTGTTTTTCTATGGAGCGAATATATTCTTCTTGGTAGGGGCGCAAGCTGTGCGCCCCTATCGGCGTGGCGTTTCAGGAAACTACATCTACAATTTAATTGGTTCGATCGCCAAAGTTTCCCCAGCAGCAGGTAGAAGTAATTGAGTTTTAGAGCCAGAAGCTGCTAGGCGATCGCTAAATTCTTCTACACTACCAATCGATCGAATTAACATCGGTAAAATTCCCCGAGCTTCGATCTCGCCTAAAGATGTAGGAACGAAAACGCGGGGATGCAAAGTTTGAATCAAATGCATTGCCTCTGTCGATCCCATAATCACCTGTCCCAGCAGTGGAAATACCTGTCCGATAATCGGGGCGATCGCTACATCTAGCCTACCTTGAAATTGAGCTGTAACTTTCTCGGACTGGAACCAATGAGGCTCGTAGTAAACTGTTTCCCCACTCTCCACGTCTTTGAGGAAATAGCCATTTTCTACTTGACCTTGAATTGGTGCGCCTGTAACGGCGGTGATTCTCAACTTGCCAAAAGTATTAGTTTGTCCCGGTATCAGAGAACGAACGTCAGTGTAACCCAAGCTCTTGACGATTTTCGCTGCTGTAGGCGAACCTACCACCGGAATCTGACGATCTAATTGTTCTAACGTGGGTTTGTGGCAGTGATCGTCCAACCCTTGAGAAATTAAAATTAAATCTATGTTTGGCAGCGTAGTCGGGTTGTATGCTGGTGGCTTGAGATGAGTCGCGGAAAATAGCCAAGGTTGCCCATAAAAAACTAGCGGATCGATCAGCCACGGATCGATCAGCACTCTCAGCCCAGCAATTTCTAATAACCAGCTATTTAAATCGATTCTAGTCAGTTTCATACTTCATAGTTATCAGTTATCAGTTATCAGTTATCAATTATTAAACGCTGCTAACTAACAATCAATTACCAACAACCACTACGATCGCTGACTAGTGAATTCCGAATTCCGAATTCCGAATTCTTCACGCTCGCTTTGTTATCAGCTTCGGCAAGTCACTGGGCGAAATGGCGTTTTTGACTAAATTAGCAAGTTCTTGTAACTGACTAATTGCCTCTGCACCCTCCAACTTCATGAGTTCGCGATCGTCTCTCATTTCAGTCCAGGTAATGCCGTAATCGGACACCAAAAACCGAATCAGATGATTATCTGCCAAACTGACCATAAATGAGGCACTGCTCATTTGTCCGCCGCAAGTATAACAAGACGCAGGATATCCCCGCCGCTCTAGTACAATCGCCAAGGCTTGGAGGTTCATTACCAGATCTTGGACGTATTGTCGGTGTTGCTCTGCCAATCTCAGAAACACTTTTTTCCTCCAAACACCACATCTAATTGTAAACCTTTTTCATTTTTTTTAGAATTTCTTTAGATTTTTGCTGCAATTTGACGATCGCAATAAGAGATTGTAACATTTCTTTGCGATCGAATTCATCTGCCTCCTAGACGTACCGAATAGGTTAAAGTAAAAGCGCCGTTCCTACGGTATTGAAACAATCTGTTTTAGAAAAATTCCAGATTGAATTATCTAATTTATGCCTGCAACTTCCAAAAAATAGACGCAATAGCTGTTAGAAACTAGGCAAGACTTCGCGAGCGATCGTAAAGAAATAAATTATGAAAAGTATAAGGACAACTTAAGTATTTAGCTCGATCTAGCTGAATACTCTAGCTGTCCTCTTAATATCTCTGAATTCAGTTGTTTCACTCCTCGGTCTCAGGAGTGAGTTACTACTTGTATTCTAATCAACAGTTTGCCACCAACCAAAGGCGGGTCCAATAAATCGAATTGTGACCCAGGAAGCAACTAATAGTCCAATACCAATCCAACTAATGCGGGTACTCCACTGCGTAAGTTTCTGTGCTTGACTCTTAGTCACGGGAAGCCAGGGAAAGATTTGTGCTTCTTGACCGTACTTATCTCCCAACGCAGCTTTACGACGCTTTGCTTCTCCCATAATCTACTTCCATTCCAAGCTGTAAACCCCTTATTTCTGAATCATATCGTATGTTAGAAGCCAGAACTCAGAAGTCAGAAGTCAGAAGAAATAAATCCAAATTGTTACCACTCCCGACTACGCGGTTCCGATGCGGAGGACACCTCCGCCTCCACCCGCTTCCCGACTCCCTAATCTTTTGCAAACAAACTAGCATCTAAATAATTACATCTAGCGGCAGGGCTAAGAGCTGCAAGTACCTGCTGTCCGTAACTGCGGTGTAATACGCGACTATCTAGTAAAGCTACGACTCCTTGACGATCGCGCATAGGCGCGATCGCCCGTTGTAATTGATTTAAAGCCGCAGGTAATAGATAAAGGGCAAACCAGTCTTGACGCGATCGCTTATAGTATTCGACTCGACCCGCCACAATTGGATGCTCTAGAGATGGTATGGGTAATGTTGTAATAATCGTGAGTTGCGGTACTGGCAAGATACCTTGATGCTGCTGCCAAAAGTCCCAACCGCTGACGAGAATGCTATTCTCATCCAAACTCATTTTTTCTACCTGTACCCGTGAACCAAACTCTGCGGCTAATTGCGCCCCGATTTGCTGTTTTAAAGGCAAATCACCAACTAAAATCATTGTTAATCCTGGCGATACCGTCGCACCAATCAAAGCATAAATTTCTCGCATCAAAGCGGGTTGATATTGGGGGGTATTGGGTAAAGGAAAGCGTTCTGGCGTGTAGAGTTGAATTGATTCGTTGTGGCGATCGCCAGCAAACTTCAAACAAGTCAGTTCTTCTGGTAAACCCAAGCGCTTGCGATAAGTCGTAGCCTCTGTTTCTCGATCTAAGGCACTACCCATGAAGACTACAGGTTGTCGAGTCCAAATTGGTGCAAGAGCCGAAGCCACCTCTGCGGGAGCGCAGTAGAGTGAAAATAAGCCTTGAGAGCGGTTTAGGCTCATCCACAGCAAGCAGTCTGGTGTTTGCGATCGCTGTTGGAACAAATACCAATTCTTCGGTAAAGAGAGAGAATTCGGGAGTTGGGAAGCAGCGGGCGGCGAAGCGTCTTCGCCGACATTAGCTGCGTAGTCGGGAATCGGGAGTCGGAAGTCAGAATTCAATGCTACCTTGTCTCCCTTGTCTCCCTTGTCTTCCTTATCTCCTAGCCTAGTAAACAGGCTTTCCAGAATATCCCGCTCTGCTGGGGAGACGAGATAGCACTCGTATGGGTTGGCTGGATGTCGGAAGACGGCTTTTGTCAGTTGGACTCGCGCTTCCCGAATCACTTCCGCCCGATCGGGATAAGCCAGCATCAATTCGTCCCAATTACCAGGATGAATGCTAACAGTTAGTTGCGATCGCGCCCAGTCTTCTAAATCGTCCACCCCATCAATTAGTGTCGGAATGTTGGGCGGAAAATCGCCCGTTCCCGCCCATTGAGCTTGCAGCCAAGCCGCAGGGGTAATGAGTAAAATACCTTGAAAATCGGGATGAATCCAGCGATCGCCGACGATAATACTTTTATTCGTTTGCAGCCATTGCTGTAGAGGCGGAATTTCTACTCGCAACAGACGCTGTTGCACTTCCTCTGTTGCTACTATGACCGCCGGAGATTGCCAAAGTAGAGCTGGCGCTAGATAGCTCAGGCGATAACGTCCCTGATAGCCGCAACCAGCACCCACCTGAATCAAAGCACTACGTCCGAGCCGCAAAGCTCTAGCTACGAGTCGCGCCATCGTCAAATGATGCGACCATGCAGCCTCCGCCTGCGATCGCAGGAAGTTATGCAGGGAATAATGTACCTCTACTTCAATCACTGACTTCTAATTCTCTACCTAGCGCGAAGTTATCATCCCGATTCCAGTCCTATTATGTATTTGTTAGCTGCTTGTTGTCTGTTCTCCAACGACTGGATTGAAGGTTTTACCCTCAGAGTCTTTTATTTTACTAACTTTTGAGGGGCGAGGAGCGAGGAGCGAAGAGGGTAGGGTGTAGGGTGTGGGGGAGCCAGTGCGGTGCGGAGGTGGCGCGATCGCGGACTTCGTCGCCCGCCGTTGAAGCAACTGGCGTTGTGGGGTGTAGCGATCGGCTAGTTGTAGCTTTTAACTTTTAACTTTTAACTTTTGACTTCTTAACTATGCCAACTTATCCAGACATTTCTTGCGAAACTTTTCGCCATCCGCTCGATCGGCAAGCGGAACAAGCCTTACGGAGTTTACCAGGTTTTGATTTGGTAGCGACACAATTCATCAAATTTTTCTACGAACGCCCCCAAATGGTCTATCACATGGGCAACAGCATTCAAGTGGGAGCGCGCCAGTATTCTAGCGTCTACCAAATTTTTCGCGAATGCGTTCGAGATTTAGATATTTCTCCAGAACCAGTTTTGTTCGTGTCTCAAACTCCCGTCGTCAATGCCTATGCTCTCGGTCAGGAGGAGCCTAATATCGTTCTCAACACTGGACTGTTGGATCTATTGAATCCTACAGAAATTCGCACGGTGATAGCACACGAATTAGGACATCTCAAATGCGGTCATACAATTTTGATTCAAATGGCAACTTGGGTGATTTCCACGGCTAACTATATTGGAGCTAGAACTCTAGGTTTGGGGAATTTAGTCAGTAGTGGATTGATCTTTGCCTTCTACGAATGGAAGCGAAAAGCCGAGTTATCAGCAGATCGAGCAGCCTTGATGGTGATGGACGATCTTAAACCAGTCATGCAAACGATGATGAAGCTAGCTGGGGGTAGCATTCAGTACGGTCATGAATGCAGTTTAGACGAGTTTATCCGGCAAGCAGAAAGATTCCAAGAACTCGACCAAGATAGCTTGAACCAAGTTTATAAATTTCTGCTTTACAATAACTTTCCCCAAAACTTGTTTCTAACGCATCCATTTGCGGTAGAACGGATAACTTATCTGCAACAATGGGCAAATTCTGCCGAATATCGTCAAATTCGCCAAGGCAACTATTCGCGATCGCCTGCTCAAAACGCAGTTAACGTCCAAACAGAATCATCCCCATCTGCCGCAACAGAGGATTTACGCCGTCAAATTGAAGAACTACAACGCGAGATCGATCGAATCAAGAAGAGGGGTGAGGAGTGAGGAGTGAGGAGTGAGGGAGACAAGGGAAACAAGGAAGACAAGGGAGATAAGGAAGAGATAGCTAATGACAAATGACAAATGACGAATGACAAATTCTTTATAATCAAAGATTGCGTCCCTTTATCAGTGCATTCCCTTTAGGAAAGTAGTCATGGCAGAAGAAGATATCCGTGCCACGCGGTTAGAGAAAGTCGAGCAGTTGCGGCAGTTGGGTTTAAATCCCTATGCTTATCGTTGGGAATCTACCCACCATGCAGCTCAATTACAAGAAAAGTATGCCGACTTACCCAATGGGGAAGAGGTAGAAATAGAGGTGGCGATCGCGGGTAGAATCATCGCGCGCCGCGTTTTTGGCAAACTGGCTTTCTTCGGCTTGCAAGACGAGACTGGCACGATCCAGCTGTATTTAGATAAAAAAAGAATCGATACTACGATGGCAGAGATCGATCCAGATGCCTTCAATCATCTGAAGCAACTGACAGACGCAGGGGATATTTTAGGCGCAAAAGGGACGATCAAACGCACGGAAAAGGGTGAATTATCGGTTTTTGTTAACCAATACGCTATTCTTACCAAGTCTTTACTTCCCTTGCCCGATAAGTGGCATGGCTTGACTGATGTAGCTAAGCGCTATCGTCAGCGTTACGTAGATTTAATCGTCAATCCAGAAGTCCGGCAAACTTTTCGCCGTCGCGCTCAAATTACGGCAGGAATTCGCCGCTTTTTGGAGCAGCAGGGTTTTATTGAAATTGAAACTCCTGTACTACAAGCAGAAGCAGGCGGGGCTGATGCTCGTCCCTTCATCACGCATCACAACACCCTAGAAATGGATTTGTATCTGCGGATTGCCACGGAACTCCATCTCAAGCGGTTGGTCGTGGGTGGATTTGAGAAAGTATTTGAATTGGGGCGCATTTTTCGGAACGAGGGCGTTTCTACCCGCCACAACCCAGAATTTACTTCGATTGAAATTTACCAAGCCTACGCCGATTATCACGACGTGATGCAGTTGGTGGAAAATATCATCACTACTGTGACACGGGAAGCTTTACGCACGCTGCAAATCACCTATCAAGACGAGGCGATCGATCTCACACCTCCTTGGCGCAGGGTGACGATGCACGATCTCGTACAGGAGAAAACAGGATTAGACTTTCATGCTTTCTCAAGTTTAGATGAGGCAAAGGCAGCGGCGAAACAAGCGGGAATTCAAGCAGTTGAGGAATGTACTTCGATTGGAAAACTCTTGAATGAGGCGTTTGAACAAACTTGTGAAGCCACGCTGATTCAACCTACATATGTCATCGATTATCCAGTGGAAATTTCGCCACTTTCCAAGCCTCACCGCTCGAAGCCTGGTTTGGTAGAGCGATTTGAGTTATTCGTCGCTGGGCGTGAAACCGCCAACGGATTTTCTGAGTTGAGCGATCCGATCGATCAAAGACAGCGATTAGAAGCACAAGCAGCCCGTAAAGCAGCTGGAGATTTAGAAGCACAGGGAGTAGACGAAGACTTTCTCACAGCTTTAGAGTACGGCTTGCCACCTACTGGTGGTGTAGGCATCGGGATCGATCGCCTAGTGATGCTCTTAACTGATTGTGCCAGTATTCGGGATGCGATCGCCTTTCCTTTACTGAAACCAGAAGCAAGCGAATAGGGAGTTGTAGGGGCGGGTTTTTACAGGATATCCCTGAAACAACCCAGAATTGAGCGAATAAACCCGCCCGTACAGAAGTCGGGAGTCGGGGAAGAGAGCTGAGGGAGAATTTAATTCCGAATTCCGAATTCCGAATTTCTCTACTGTTCCATCAAGCTTAAAAAAACCTCTTCCAGCGTAGGACTGACTTTGCGAACTTCTTCTACTTCTACTCCAGCTTGGACTAACATTTTGACGATGGGAGCAGAACTGATGAGTTGATGTAGGGAGATAGTTAAGCGATCGCTCTCATTGTTAATTTTAGAAATGTCAATCTCAGCAATGAGCGGTTGAGACTCTAGCCAATCGAGCGCATTTGCTGTAAATCCACGTCCGATAATTTCTAGTTTGGGATTGCCAGCTTGCGATCGCAACCGATCGGGATGTCCTACTGCTAAAAGTTTACCTTGACGAATCACGCCGACTTGCTGACACAATTTTTCGGCTTCTGCCAAGTTGTGAGTCGTTAAGAATACTGTCACTCCTTCCTGCGCTACCATTTCCTGAATGTTGTCGCGCAAAGCAGCAGCAGCGACGGGATCGAGTCCGATGGTGGGTTCGTCGAGAAAGATTAATGGCGGAGAATGTAACATCGCCCGAGCGATCGCGAGTTTTTGTTTCATGCCCCGACTCCATTCTCCTACTCTTTGATGGCGGCGCTGCCACAAACCCATGTGTGAAAGTAATTCTTGAATCCGCGATCGCCTTTTGGCTGTGGGAATGCGCCAAGCCCGAGCGTAAAATTCTAAGTTATCTTCTGCGCTGAGTCGTTCGTAAAGTCCTGGGTGTTCTAGCAAAGCACCCGTGCGCTGGCGAATGGCATGGGAGTGGGTACGGCAATCGAAACCCAGTACCTCAGCTTGACCAGCCGTTGGCTCTAAAATTCCTAGTAGAAGCCTAATTGTTGTAGTTTTACCAGAACCATTCGCCCCCAAAAAGCCAAACACAATTCCTTGCGGGACTTCCAGCGATAAGTTGTCCAAAGCCGTAACATTACCAAAACTCCGACATAGTTGAGCAGTCCGAATTGCATTAGCACTCATGTCAAGCTGCTGTATGGTGCTGCTCTAGGGTACTGTAAAAATTTGTTGTTGGTCATTGGTGAGTGGCTAGTGACTAGTGGCTAGTGACTAGAAAAGAGTTCAGCCACTAGCCACCAGTCACCAGTCACCAGTCACTGATAACCGATAACCAATTTGCAAAGTGTCACTCGCTACTGTTTTCCCCTAGAGGAGTAGCCTAAACTAAAGTTGTGTGTGAGGAGTGGTATTAAAGAAAAAGCTCTTGGGGTCGAAACACGGCAAGACTCCCAAGAGCTTTTTCTATTTTGGTGCTTCAGATAATGCTGCTACTTAACTTGTGCCACTTAGTAAGAGCGATCGCGAAGTCTTCATCGGTTTTCTAGCCACCAGCCACCAGCCACTAGTCACTGATAACTGCTCACTGGTAACTGGTCATTGGTAGCTGATAAATGCTCGATTTTGGTTCCCAACAACTTGAGAAATTCTGCTAACCAGTTAGGATGAGCTAGCCATGCGGGTGCTGTAACCAAGTTACCATCCACCATCGCCTCGTCTGGAGGAATGTGAACGTATAAACCGCCAGTTTTCATCACGTCGGGTCCGCAGGCTGGGTATGCAGTGCAACTCTTACCTTGTAATACATCGGCTGCTGCTAGGACTTGTAAGCCGTGACAAATTGCCGCAATTGGTTTGTTGGTTTGGGCAAAGTGGCGTGCAATATCCAAAACTTTTTGATTTAGACGGATGTATTCTGGCGCTCTACCGCCTGGTATAACTAAAGCGTCGTAGTTTTCGGCTTTAACTTCATCGAAGGAGGCGTTTAAGGCAAAGTTATGTCCTGGCTTCTCACTGTAAGTTTGGTCGCCTTCAAAATCGTGTATTGCCGTGCGTACCTTTTCCCCTGCTGTTTTATCAGGACAGACAGCATGAACTGTATGTCCTACCATCTGTAGCGCCTGGAATGGAACCATGACTTCATAATCTTCTACGTAGTCACCAACCAGCATCAAAATTTTTTTCGCCGTCATTGGTTTAGTCCTCCATTATGAGTTGGTAATTGGTAATTGGTAATTGGTAATTCGTCGTCGAGCGTACCAATTTACCTCATGTGTAACTTTTTTCTTAACTTCTAACTCATTGGGGTTGGAAGATCGGAGAACTGCGACACTCTCCAAAAAATCTCCGTTATCAAGAGGAGTTGGGGGGATCTTCTGTAGCGTTGTTTTAAAAAAATGTTATCATTTGACATTTATCATTTGCGATTTGTCAGATCGTTTTGGTGGTGAACTAGAAGGTATTTGCTGTCGCTAGCGATCGACAACCAACTACCAACTACCAATTACCAATTACCATTATCAATTTTTTACTACAATAAACTAGGTAACAGTGCATCTGTACTGTTATTTCTAGATCGAGGGTGTGGTGCAGTAGCCTAAATGATTCCAGTCCAACTTATACTCAAAAACTTCCTCAGTTATCGCGAGACAACTCTCGATTTTAGCGGGTTACATATTGCCTGTATATGTGGCTCGAATGGCGCGGGTAAATCGTCTCTACTCGAAGCGATTACCTGGGCGGTTTGGGGTCAGAGTCGTGCTGTAGCGGAAGATGATATCATTCATGCCGGAGCAAAAGAAGTACGGGTTGATTTTCTGTTTCACAGCGATCGCCACAAATATCGCGTGATTCGTACCCGTTACCGAGGACAAAGCAGTTCCCTAGAGTTTCAAGTCGAAACCCCACAAGGCTTTCGCTCGCTAACTGAAAAGGGAGTCCGAGCCACTCAGTCATTAATTTTAGAACACGTTAAGCTGGACTACGAAACATTTATTAACTCAGCGTATTTGCGTCAGGGACGAGCTGATGAATTCATGCTCAAGCGCCCCAACGAACGTAAAGAAATTTTGGCGGAGTTACTCAAACTGCATCGTTATGACGAACTGGAGGAACGGGCAAAAGATCTGTCGAAATCTTTTCGCGCTCAAGCCGATCAATTAGAACAGGCTTTGCAATCGCTTGCCACCCAACTACAACAACAAGAAGCGATCGCCACTCATCTAGCAGAAATTGAAGCTCAAGTCAACCAGTTGCAGCAGGAACAAGCTTTTGATGACATTCAACTCAAAAGCTTACAAGTCATTCGCAGCCAACAACAAAACTGGGAACAACAATTAAGTTTCCTCAAACAGCAGTCTCAAAATCTAACGGTGGATCGCGATCGCCTCCAACAAGAGCATTT
The DNA here is from genome assembly GCF_003015105.1 of Chroococcidiopsis sp. CCALA 051. Classification (NCBI taxonomy): domain Bacteria; kingdom Bacillati; phylum Cyanobacteriota; class Cyanophyceae; order Chroococcidiopsidales; family Chroococcidiopsidaceae; genus Chroococcidiopsis; species Chroococcidiopsis sp. CCALA 051. The sequence continues at coordinate 26,114 of NZ_PYCI01000033.1, forward strand.
AGCGATCGAGTCTCAACTGGCAGCTGTAGCAGAGATTTTAAATCGAGAGCCGGAAATTCAAGCCGGATACCAACACTATCAAGATCTTTTAGGGCAGGAAGAAGAATTCAGCACTAAATTTCAGGAATACAGCCACGCCCAACAACAGCACACTCGATTACAGCAACAACTCGTACAGCAAGTCAACGAACTTCAGCGCCAATTACAACGTGCTGAAGGTCAACTAGTCATCTTACAACAGCAAGAACAGGAAACCCAACAAGCTCTGAGCAAATCGGCGGAAGTAGAAGCAGGAGTCTTACAACTCGCCGCCGCCCGCGATCGCTTGGCAAATTTAGATCGGCTGCAACTCCAAGTTTCTCCTTTGATCCAGCGGCGTAATACCCTGCAAGCTCAAATTGATAAAGTCCAAGCGCGGTTAACTGCCAAACTAGAAGAACTGGAAACGCAACAAATTACCTTGAGCCAGCAGCAATCGACTCAGTCACAGCTACAACAAACTGCGACAGACGTAGCAGTCCAAATCGAGCAGCTAGAGAAAGATAAAGTCTATATCGAACGGGTACGGGAAAAAGGACAGGAACGCCGCCATTTTTTAGAACGCCTGCAAGAGCAACAACGAGAATTTGAAAAGCAATTAGGAGAAGTCGAGCAAAAAATTCAGATGCTCTCCGTACCAGATGCGGTGTGTCCCTTGTGTGAGCGTCCTTTGGACGAACATCATTGGAATCGCGTCGTAGACAAAACTAAAGAACAGAAAAGGGATACTGAAGAACAATTTATAGTTGTCCGAGAACAGTTGGTAGTCACGGAAACTGAAATTCAAGAACTGCGACGACGATATCGGGAAGTCGCGCAGAAACTCACCCAATACGATGCTTTACGAGAGCAACGGGGACAAGTCATCGCGCAACTATCTGCTAGCGATGAGTTGCAAAGTCGCTTAGAACAAATTGCAGCAGAAAAACAACACCTAGAGCGATCGCTAGCTCAGGGAGACTACGCTGCCGATTTACAAACAGAATTAAATCAACTCAATTCCCAACTTCAGCAACTCAACTACAGCGAAGAAAGCCATGCTTTGGCGCGGAGTGAGGTCGATAAATTGCGATGGGCAGAAGTGCGACAGGCACAAATTAAAGATGCTCAAAAGCGACAGGCACAAATTATCGCCCGACAGCCGGAAATGAGAACGCAAATTGACGATTTGTCTCAGCAAATCGAGCAATACCAAGTTGAGTCTGAATGTGCCAAACAAATAGCCGCGATCGCTCGTCGCATTGACGAAATCGGTTACGATCCGGATCGACACAGCACCCTAAGAACGGCAATTCGACAAGCCCAAGTGTGGCAATTGAGCTATCAACAACTACTCTCAGCTCAAGAACAGTATCCTCAACTAGAGCAGCGATCGCGCGATCTAGCTGAAGCCGTACAAGCCAGAACCGCCGAACGCCAAGTTCTTGCCGTTCAGATTGAAGAAGTGATTCATAAATTAGAACAGTCTCCCAATACCACAACTGAAATTCAAACTCTAGAATCACAATTGGCGTTTCGTCGCCGCCAACTCGACGATCGCCTCAGTCAGTTAGGACGCTTGCAGCAGCAATCTCAGCAATTAGCCGCGATGCAAGCTCAGCAGGAACAACAGCAGCAACAACTCCAAGTTGCTCGTCGGCAACAGCGAGTTTATCAAGAATTAGGGCAGGCGTTTGGCAAAAACGGCATTCAAGCGCTGATGATTGAAAATCTGTTACCTCAACTCGAAGCCGAAACCAACCAATTGTTAGCGCGGCTGTCTGCCAACCAGTTACACGTCCAATTTATTACCCAAAAAACCGGACGTAGCGGACGCGCAGCGAAAAAAAATGCCAAAACGATCGATACCTTAGATATTCTAATTGCCGATGCACGGGGAACTAGACCTTACGAAACCTACTCTGGCGGCGAGGCATTTCGGATCAATTTTGCCATTAGACTAGCCCTGGCGAGATTGTTAGCCCAAAGAGCAGGAGCATCTTTACAATTATTGATTGTTGATGAGGGGTTTGGCACGCAAGACCAAGAAGGATGCGATCGCCTAATTGCCGCCGTCAACGCGATCGCTGCTGACTTTTCCTGCATCCTCGCAGTGACGCACATGCCCTATTTCAAAGAAGCTTTCCAAGCCCGCATCGAAGTCGTCAAGACTCAAAATGGTTCGCAGTTAAGTTTGTCTATGTAAGGGAGCAGGGGAAAGAGAGCTGAGGGAGCTGAGGGAGCGCAAGATTGCTGAGGGAGAAAAACAACCATCAACTAACAACCAACAACTAATCATAATCTACGGTTATTTTATCGGGATACGTTGCTTTAAATTAGAGTGTCTGATAAGATAATGCTCATAGCGAGTCAGCTGTAGCACATCTAATTTGTACCATGCAGTTAGCTAAACTTGAGCGTGTTGTAGCTTTCAGCCTTTTGCCTTTTAACTTTTGACTTTTTTACTACCATCAGCTTATGAGCAGGCTAGGACAATTACAAGACTGGGTAGCAAGTACTGATGAAACTATCGGTAAAAACGCGATCGGCAATGCCTATTTGAGTCAGCAACAGCAACGCGAACCGATGTTTTACTATTTTGCTTACGGCTCTTGTATGTGTCCGGTAGATTTAAAGCGATCGCTCGGTGAAAAAACTCACGTATATGCGATCGGTCCTGCGACTCTCAAAGGCTACAGGTTAGGCTTCTACTCCTATTCTCCGTTGCGAAACTCTGGTGTATTGGATGTTGTCCCCGATAAAACAGCTAGCGTGGAAGGGGTATTGTACATGCTACCAAAACGCCTGAGCCAAGCCCTCGATCGCCGTGAGGGAGTCGCTGAAAATTGGTATCGTCACGAAAGAATCAGCGTCCACAGCCGAGAACGTATCTACAAAGGCGTGAGGACATACGTTGTCGTGAATAAACTAGCAACAGAAATGCCCCCTAACGACTGGTATTTTGATGTAGTCCTTAGAGGTGCAGTAACTTGCGGCTTGTCAGAAAAATATTGCTGGCAATTGTTCGATCGCATGTACCAGTTGCAAAGGCAAGTGGTAATGGGTAATTGGTAATGGGTAATGGGCAATTCGCGCCTTTTCGCGCCTTTTCGCGCCATGAGCGCAATTCAGATTAATTAATCACTCTCTACTGCTCCCTGCTCCCTGCTCCCTGCTCCCTTTGTTCACTGTTAACTGGTCACTGAAAACTGATAACTGTTAACTGGTTTGCCTGTCTCAATTGGCAAAGATGGATCGCGAGACCATTCATTCCAAGAAGCAAAATAGTTTCTCACATTTTTAATTCCCGCTTCTTGAAGGGCGATTAAGGTGTTGGAGGCGCGAGAACCTTTGAAACAGTAGACATACACCGTTGATTCTGGAGTAATGCCCACCTTCTCACACATTGCTAAAACTTCTTCTTTGGAACGGAGTGTAGGAATTTCAGTATTGGGAACCATGAAGTCATACCACTCAATCCAAACCGCACCGGGAATTCTACCTTTGCGGGGACAGAAATCTACGCCATAAGGAGAAGAACTGTCACCCATCCACTCATCGCGATCGCGCACGTCTAACTTGATAATGGCTGGGTTGTCCAAAGATTGCAACATCTGTTCTGTAGTCACCATAATTGCCGGATCGATGTCCATCACAAACGTTGTTGGTTCTGGTGTAGGAACTTCCGCAGTTGTCGGTAACCCCATCTTCAACCAAGCTTGATAACCGCCATGCAATACGGATACTTGCTGACACCCAAAATACTTCAGTAGAAAGTATCCTCGACAAGATTGTCCAAAGCCTTTATTCATCGCCTCTTCGTAGATGACAATCTTTTCTCTACCTGAAATACCAGCTACGCCTAAAAGTTTGGTAAATTCCGCGTGCAGGCTATTCAATCCTTCAGGTGTAGAGGCAGCTAAATAAGTAAAAATCTCGCGAATATTGACTGCGCCAGGAATATGGGCAATTGCGTACTCTTCTGGAGCGCGAGTGTCAACGATCGCTATTGACTCCTGCTGCACTAAAGTCGCAAGTTCTTCTGGGGAAATCAGCGGTTTCATTGTTTTGCCTTATTCCTATTTGATTTGGACAATCTTACGGACTTACGGACTCACTCTGAAGCATCACAGTCAGGTGAAATGGGCAAGCGGGGCTATAAAAGACAGCACCCGCACCCAGTAACTAATGCATTCCACCAAGACTGGTGCTATTAAATAGAACGTTCTATCCACTAACTAGTATTAAGGTAGCTAGCACAAATAAAAAGTGTCTCGCTATACCAGTTGACTTATATCTTTAGGAATAGGCATTCGTTTTACGTAGAACAAAAGAAAGTTCGGTATAAATGTTTTTCCGTGAATTTTAAATATAAATAACTAGTATAGGAGCTTACAGCCACTCCAGCAAAAAATTTTGTATAAAAAGTTTCCCAATCGAGAGAATTTAGACGAAGAGTACAAGAGATATTATGAATGCAAGCAAAAAGTTTAAGTAACAGTTATCAGTTGTCAGTGACTAGTGGCTAGTGATTAGTGACTAGAAAAGAGTCTAGCCACTAGCCACTCACCATCAACCGATCGCTCATAATTATTTCTTATTGTTCAAATCGGCAGGATTGATATTTATTAAAGGTATACTACTGTTACCGCTCATAACTGTAGGGAAACGCCCATCCCATTTTTCAATCGCTTGTTTTTGCAGTATTTCTGGGGTTAAAGTAAGTCGCTGCAATCTTTGCGCTTCTGCTTGTCCTTTAGCACGGTTGACTTCTGCTTGTGCTTCTTTTGTGGCTTTTAAGGCAACAAAATCTGCTTGCTTGGCTTCCTGTTCGGCAATTTGTTTTGACTCAATAGCTTTGCTAAACTCTGGCGAGAAGGAAAAATTCACTAGAGAAACGTCGTCTACCATGACTCCATAATCTCCCAGACGAGATTTTAGAGCATCGTCAATTTCTGCTTTTAAGTCTGTTCTTTTGGTAATAATTTCTTCCGCAGTTTTTTTTGCAGTTGCCGCTTTGAGAACTTCAGAGACGGCTGGAGTAACGATCCCGTCAACAATTTGTTCTTCATCTCCGACTCGTTGAAAAATCTTATTGACCTGTGTAGGATCGATGTGCCAGTTAACAGCTAGTTCTGTGGTGACTTTTTGCAAGTCCTTAGAAGCAGCATCAGCATTAAAACTGCTTTTCTGAACGCGCACGCTCAAAGTTTTAACTGTGGTGACAAAAGGTACGATCGCATGTAATCCTTCATCCAGAATTCCCTCTTGAACTTTGCCAAATTGCATCATTACGCCTCTTTGCCCTACATTAACGATCGCAAAAGGACGAAAGATGAATGCAACAATTAATAGAACGATCCCGCCAGCAAAGGGCAAACTTGTTTTAAGATAGTCGCTGTTTCTCATAAAATTAGTGGCTAGTGGCTAGTGGCTAGTGGTTAGGTGAAAAGTCAAGTCACTGTCTACTTGTTCATTCAGTTATTCAATACCAATTATTCATTACTAATTCGTACTGTTTGGTTTTAATTGTATTAAGCGCTCAAATAATAGAATTTGGGGAAAATTGCTAAAAATCTTAAGATAAGCATCTTCCTGAGTTATTGATAACTGGTTGCTGATAACTGATAACTTTGTAGAGATGTTACATATAACGTCTCTACACTGATAAGTGATAACTGACAACTGATTCATGAAAATTAACCAACGCCATACTTGGACTTTAACTACAGCAGAAGCGATCGCAATTCAAGAAAAATTACGAGGTGAAATTATTACTACAGATAAAATTCCGACACCAGTACAGTATGTTGCAGGTGTAGATATGGGTTTTGAGGCAAATGGTACGATAAGTCGAGCTGCGGTTGCCGTGCTAAGTTTTCCCAGTCTGCAATTGCAAGAAACAGCGATCGCGCGTCGTCCGACAAGTTTTCCCTATATCCCAGGATTTTTATCATTTCGGGAAGTTCCAGCCGTTCTCGATGCCTTGGAAAAAATTAACACTACGCCCGATATAATTTTGTGTGACGGTCAGGGAATTGCTCATCCGCGCCGATTTGGAATTGCTTGTCATTTAGGGTTAATTGTGGATATACCAACTATAGGCGTGGCAAAGTCTTTACTGATTGGCAAACATCAAGAAGTCCCAGAAGAACGAGGTAGTTGGCAACCGTTAACCGATAAAGGGGAAACTATTGGTGCAGTACTCAGAACCAGAACTGGAACAAAACCACTGTATATTTCTAGTGGACATCGAGTCAGCTTAGCCACTGCGATCGATTATGTTTTGCAATGTACGCCAAAATATCGTCTGCCAGAAACTACGCGCATTGCAGATAAATTAGCTTCGTCAAAGTGAAAATAAGGCAGAGGGCAGATGACAGGAGTAAAAAGAAGACTTATTTTATGTTTAACTGCGATCGCTGACTCGGTAAGAATATGGATGCTCTGCTGCTGGATAAGATCGACTAATGCTAGGTACACTGCTAGACGGGCGCTACAGCATTATTAGTCAATTGGGACGCGGCTACTATGGGGAAACCTACCTCGCTGAAGACCTGCGCAGAATGAAAAGACAGTGCGTGGTGAAACGGTTGAAACCCGCAAGCAACGATCCAAACACATTACGAGAAGCAAAACTATTATTTGATTCTGAAGCTAGAGTTTTAGAAAGTTTGGGAAGAAGACACGAGAAAACTCCAGACTTACTCGATTATTTTATTGAAAACGAAGAATTTTATTTAGTACAGGAACTCGTTGAAGGTTATCCCTTAAGTACGTTGCTGGCAGACGGTCAGCAGCTACCAGAAGCAGAGGTATTCAATCTACTTGTAGATGTACTAGAAATTTTGAATTTTGTCCACCAGAGTCAAGTCATTCATCGAGATATTAAACCTAGTAATATCATTCGACGACACAAAGACGGGAGATCGATCTTAATTGACTTTGGGGCAGTCAAGCAAGTTAATACTCAGATAGTTGTTGGAAACGGACAAGTTACTTTCACGCGCGCGATCGGCACACCGGGATATATGCCCATCGAACAAGCTAGAGGCAGACCGCGTTATGCTAGCGATATATATGCGCTGGGAATGTCGGCAATCCAAGCCTTGACTGGAGTTGCGCCGAGCGAATTAAGCGAAGATGCAGATGGGGAAGTTATCTGGCGCGATCGCGCCCAAGTTTCACCTCACCTAGCAGCAATTTTAGACAAGATGGTGCGTTTCCAAATAAGCGATCGCTACCAATCGGCAGACAAAGTACTATACGACTTACAACAACTTCAACGCTTTAGTTCTACTCCTACCCGCAGGCGAACTCTGCCACCAATTAGATTACATCCGCGCAATCTCAGCGCTTTAGTTGCAGGTGGTACAACTCTTCTACTTTTTTTGCTTGTAACTCAAATCTATGCATACAGTCGATTTGGAGTATTTCCAGCCGATGTATTTGCGGTGATGCGGAGTTTACCGAGCAGCTTACTATTAGAAAGATCGGCAAGTGGGCGCTCAGTTGATGCTCACCGCGCTCCTCTAAGTCTAAACGCACCAATTTTTACTAACTATAATTGTGTCACTTTCAGCCCAGACGGACAAACGTTTGCTACTGGTAGCGGTGATGGGTCAATTAAGATTTGGAATTTTAACACGGGTAAACTACAGCGTCTTTTAACTGGACATTCAGGTCACGTCCATTCTCTGACTATGAGTCCTGATGGAGAAATTCTTGCTAGTGGGAGTGGCGATCGCACGATCAAGTTGTGGAATCCTCGCACGGGTAAACTGATCCAAACTCTCAGTGGCGGATTAAACCACGTTAATTCAGTGGCGATCGCGACCGATGGACAAACTCTGGCAAGTGGGAGCAATGACGGAATTGTCAAGCTGTGGAATTTGAATACAGGTCAATTGCGGCGTAACCTCAACGGACATTCCGGCGATGTCAATGCTGTTGCCATCAGCCGCGATGGACAAATTCTTGCCACTGGTAGCAGCGACGAGACGATTAAGTTGTGGGATCTGAATACAGGCAAATTAATTCGGACTCTCAGTGGTGCTGGAAATGTGTTTTCCCTAGCTACGAGCAACAACGGACAAATTGCTAGTAGCAGTAGTGATGGGATAATTAAGCTGTGGAATCTGAATACGGGTCAGCTCGTTCGGACTTTGAGCAGCGATCGCAGCGTAGTCACTTCTGTGGCGATCGATCCCGATGGTAAAACACTGGCAAGTAACAGTAGCGATCGCGTTGTCAAGCTGTGGAATCTGGAGACAGGCAAGTTACGCCACACCTTAATCGGCTACGTGACAGGAAATGCAGAATATTTTAATGCTGTCGCCTTCAGTCCCAATGGACAAACATTAGTCAGCGGGACTGGGAATAGTACAATCGATGTTTGGCGCGTACCGTAGCAGTAGCCGATCCCCCAACCCCCTTAAAAAGGGGACTATCAATTCCCCCCTTCAAAAGGGGGGTTAGGGGGATCGAGCAACCCCCTTAAAAAGGGGACTATCAATTCCCCCCTTCAAAAGGGGGGCTAGGGGGGATCGAGATCTCAATTTTCAAGCGCGTAACTCCAAAATCTAAAATCCAAAATTCAAAATTAGTTGACACTACAGAGATGATTAAAAGATCATCGTAGGGGCATCTGCTGCTGGAGGAAGTTATGCACGCAGTCATTCTCGTTTTAATTGAAGTGCTGATCGTCATAGCACTCTCGCGGATTGTGGGAATGGGATGCCGCTGGATCAAGCAACCGCTGGTCATAGGTGAAATCATCGCGGGAATTATGCTTGGTCCCTCGCTATTTGGTTTAATTGCCCCAGATCTTGCCGCAGCATTGTTTCCCTCTGAAACACTTCCTTACTTAAACGTGCTGTCTCAGATCGGACTGATTTTTTTCATGTTTTTGATTGGCTTAGAGCTAAATCCTAAATACTTAAGCGGACAGTTAGATATAGCAATTCTTACTTCTCACGTCAGTATTTTAGTGCCTTTTTCTTTAGGGACGCTCTCAGCTATCATTCTTTATCCCTTGGTATCTGATGGGAGTGTTTCCTTTACTGCCTTTGCTTTGTTCTTAGGCGCAGCGATGTCAATTACTGCTTTTCCCGTCTTAGCGCGGATTATTACCGAAAATAACTTGCAGCGATCGCGTTTGGGAACTTTAGCACTGACGTGCGCTGCAGTAGATGATGTCACGGCTTGGTGCGTTTTGGCAGTGGCGATCGCAGTTGCAAAAGAGGGTGATTTTGTCAAGGCTATCCCGACAATTATTGCCGCGATCGTCTACATAGGCTTGATGGTGACAGCAGGGCGCTGGTGTTTACGGTATCTTGCCAAACTCTTTCATCGTACTGGACGTTTGACGCAATTTCTCTTAGCTTGCATTTACATGGGAGTGGTAATCTCTGCTTTAATTACCGAAGTCATTGGTATCCACTTGATTTTTGGGGCGTTCTTAGTCGGTGCAGTCATGCCCAAAGATCACGATCTGGTGCGGGAGATTGCCCAAAAGACAGAAGACTTCGTTTTAATCTTTTTACTCCCCGTCTTTTTTGCCTACAGCGGGATCAGAACCCAAATTGGCTTGCTCAATCGCCCGGAATTGTGGCTGTTGTGTTTATTAGTTTTGGTAGTGGCGATCGCCGGAAAGTACATCGGTACTTATGTAGCGGCGCGTGTCAGTGGCATCGATAAACGAGAAGCATCAGCCTTGGGTTGGTTAATGAATACCCGTGGCTTGACAGAGTTGATCGTCCTCAACATTGGTTTGAGCTTAGGTGTCATCTCGCCTTTACTGTTTACCATGCTGGTGATTATGGCATTGGTGACAACGTTTATGACCTCACCACTGCTGGAATGGACGTATCCGAAGCGACTGATTAAATTAGATTTGGTAGAACCAGAACCACCACAAGCAGGTGATATAGAGCCTGTAACTCCGGCGTATAGAATTTTAGTCCCAGTCGCAAATCCCAGTACTCAACAAGGACTGTTGCAATTAGCAGCAGCGATCGCTGGCGGGCGATCGGCTGCTGCGATCGTCCATCCGCTCAGTTTGATCGAAATCGAAGAAGACTACGCTTTCCAAAGCACGCCAGAAGCCGCTGACAGGTTAATTCAAGAGCGCTATCAACAGCTAGAAGAATTAATTCAAACTCTAGAACCACCGTCAATTCGTTCTCTGATTCATCCCATCGTTCGCGTCAGCAACGACGTTGCTAGAGCGACAACCGAGATTGCCAAACTTGACAGCATTAGTTTAATTGTCGTCGGTTGGCATCGTCCGGCTTTTAGCAACAATCGTTTAGGTGGACGTGTCGGTCAAATTCTCAGCGTTGCTCCAGTAGACGTAGCCGTATACATCGATCGCGGCAAACAAAACTTAGAATCGCTGTTAGTGCCTTATGTTGGCAATATTCACGATGACCTAGCGTTAGTCATCGCCCTGCGCCTGCTAGCGAATTGCGACACGGCATGTTTGTCAGTGCTGCAAGCAACACCAGCGCCAAGCGAGTTCAGTAACGAGTTACGCAACATCATGCAACAACTGCCGCAGAAAGTGCGCGATCGCATTTCTATAATCCAACCAAAAGAAACTTCTGAACCGATTCTCGCAGTCGTAGAAGCATCAGCCCGTGTCGATTTAACCATAGTTGGCATGAGTCGCGCTTGGGGAATTGAACGACAAACTCTAGGCAGGTACACAGATGAATTAGCAATCCAGTGTCAATCTTCCTTGCTAATTGCCCGTCGCCACAGTCAAGTCAGTTCTCACCTTGATGTTATTAGTGGTTAGTGACTGGTGGCTAGTGACTAGATAAAAATTCGGTGACTAGCTATTCATAAATAACAAATGACCAATGACGAATGACAAGTAACAATGAAAAACCATTTCAATCTCAAATCTTTAGCTTTTTACGGTGTTGCAATTAGTTCGGTTTTACTATTATTTAAAGTTGTTTCTGCCTATGGGGAGGCTAATCTTAAAGCACAAACATCAATTCAAGGGCGTTATCTGTTGTCTCTCGACCAAAATTTACCTGATTGTTTGGAGTTATCAAACTTGGTGTTAGACATACAGCAATCTGGTATTTACTTAAACGGGTCTTTATTGTTAGCAGAGAGTAGTTCGCATAAGGCTAGGGTTGGAGAAAAAAGACCGACTCTCACAGGAAAACTAAGCGATCGCACCTTGCAATTAACTGGTAATGTCCCTTTAGCGACAATCTGTCGCCGACCTGTAGCAGCAGTTGTAAATGCGATCGCAATTTCTAGTCAGTTTCAGTCAGAAATGATAGTAGGTAAACTCGGTATAGGTACGACAGCTAGAGAAATTGCTTTTACTGCTAAACGACTAGAATCTGGTGAATCAAATAGTCGGGAGTCAGGAGTCGGGAGTCGGGAGTAGGGGAGCTTCAGGTGCAGATGAGATGAAACAACTTCTGCTTTTAACTTTTAACTTTTGACTTTTAACTTTTGATTTCTACTACAATAAGGGCAGAATCAAACAAGGACTCAACGATGGATATTGAAACTTTGAAAGCAAGAATTGTGTTAGTTGAAGAAAAACGCGAATCATTGTTGCGCTTGTTAGAACAACCTAACTTAGGTACGCTCAGAATAGATGTCAATCAAGCTTTAGAAGAAATGGACGACTTACTTGATGAATTTAAGCGCACTTTTCCTGACAACGCGACTAACTAATCTATTATTTGCCCCCCTTCTAAACAAAAAGCACCGGAAGCCGATTTCTAGAATCGCTTTCCAGTGCTAACAAATCTTCTTTCCCGCTACGAACTCATCTTGTTCAAACCATTGTTTACGAGCGATTTATTTCTTGTTGTTGTTTTAATTCTTTAATGATGTTGATTAATTCTGGAGTAGCGATGTCTTTCTTGCAGATTGCATCAAAGCAGGCAATTGCTTGACGGTCGTGGAGTTTTGGATCTTCTACAGAAGAATAGGCGATAATTTGAGTTTCTGGCTGAATATCTTTAATCTTGGCAGCAGCACTCCAACCATCCATAACTGGCATTTGCAAGTCAAGCACAATCGCATCTGGATGAAAGCGCTGCGTCATTTCAACAGCTTCTTTGCCGTTACTGGCTAATCCTACTAGTTCTAAATTTTCCTGGTGAGCGATCGCTAGCTTCAGAGTGAGACGAGTAAGTTCGTGATCGTCTACAACCAAGACTCTGACAATGGAAGGTTCGCAAGATAACATCAGCATTTTAAACCGAATAAGATTACCAGGACGGACAATCGTAAACTATTGATTTTCACAGTATATTTTTGTTCAAGGTAAAACTACCTCTGCCCTACGATGGAATGTAGGAAGGACTGTTAATAGTTGTTGATTGTGAGTAAGAGACAAGGGAGACAAGGAAGACAAGGAAGACGATTCAATTCATAATTAAACCACGCATCATGCACCACTCATACCTAGTCACTGGTTGTCCCAGGGTTGAGAGCCATTTCCATAAATATCTTCTGAGAACTCGATTGGGGTGTATTAGCGGCAGGACGGCGCTGAATGTAACGTCCATCAGACTGTAAGTCCCAAGCTTGGCGATTATCGGCAAGCATGACTCCGAGAATTTCTTGTAAATCTTTGGCAAGATGGCGATCGTCAATTGGGGTGACAGCCTCAACCCTGCGATCGAGATTGCGTGGCATCCAATCAGCACTGCCGATATAAATCTCTTCTTCCCCATTGTTGTGGAAATAGAAAATACGGGAGTGTTCTAAAAAGCGCCCAACGATACTTATAACACGAATATTCTCGCTTACTTCCTTAAGTCCGGGTAGCAAACAGCACATTCCTCGGATAATTAGATCGATTTGCACGCCAGCGCGAGAGGCTTCGTAGAGGGTAGCAATAATTTGCGGATCGACCAAAGCATTCATTTTCGCTACAATTCGACCACTACCACCATTGCGACAACACTCAGTTTCGCGCTGAATTAAAGCCACCATGCGATCGCGCAAATTAACTGGTGCAACCAATAGCTTGCGATATGATTGTTGGCGCGAATATCCAGTCAAGTAATTAAATAAGTCTGTCAGATCGGCTCCCAATTCCTCCCGACAGCTAAAGAGTCCCATGTCAGTATAAATTCTGGCTGTTTTGGGATTATAATTACCCGTGCCGATATGGACGTAACGTCGGATGCGATCTGTTTCCCGCCGCACGACCATAACGATTTTCGAGTGGGTTTTCAGTCCGACAACGCCATAGACTACGTGAACTCCAGCTTTTTCTAACCGTCGCGCCCAGTAAATGTTATTCTCTTCGTCAAACCGCGCTTTGAGTTCCATTAACACTGCGACTTGTTTACCGTTTTCAGCGGCGGCGATCAAAGCGTTAAGAATGGGGGAATCGCCAGAGGTGCGATACAGCGTCATTTTAATCGCTAAAACATCCGGGTCGTGAGCGGCACTGCTAATAAACCGCAGTACGGTGGAGGAAAAAGAATGATATGGGTGGTGAACTAAAGCATCCTTTTCTCGAATCAGGCTGAAAAAATCAGTTCCTTCTTCAGTATCTGCTAAAGCAGGATTGAGGCGTTGCAAGCGTGGAGGAACGACGGATTTCCAAGGTGGATCTTTCAGTTCTGGTAGCGGTAATGCCATAAATGACATTAAATCTCCTAGTCCCAATATGCCATCAATTTCATAAACTGCCCTTTCTTCTAAATCGAGTTCTCGTAAGAGTCTATTACGTACTAGGTCTGGCATTTGAGAGTGAATTTCGAGCCTAACTGCCGATCCACCAATACGGCGCTTGCGCAGTTCTTGTTCGATCGCCAATAATAAATCGTCGGCTTCGTCTTCTTCCAGTTCTATGTCAGCGTCGCGGGTAATCCGAAACAGGTGATATTCTAAAATATTCATCCCTGGAAACAAGGATTCTAAGTTATGGGCGATCGCTTGTTCTAGAGGTACTCCCGTCCAATGCGCGGGTTTGTCATGGTGTTGTACCCGCAGTTCTTCTGGAAGCGGTAAAAATCGCGGTAAGACTTTTGGCACTTTCACCCGTGCAAATAATTCTTCTTCCGTCACTGGATTTTTCATGACTACAGCTAAATTCAAGCTGAGATTAGAAATGTGGGGAAAGGGGTGACTCGGATCTACAGCTAGGGGGGTGAGGACGGGAAATATTTGTTCGTCAAAGTAATGTTCCAGGTACGTCCGCTGTTCCTGGTTCAAGTCCATGTAGTCTAAAATATAAATTCCTTCTCGCGCTAAAGCGGGTCTGAGGACTTGCTCGAAATGACGGTGTTGTTGCGATACCAAGGGACGCAGGCGTTGAGCAATTGCTTCTAGCTGTTCTTCTGGGGTGCGTCCGTCTGGACTGAGTTTGCTGACTTTAGCCGCTAGTTGCTGGCGTAAAGCTGCTACACGCACCATAAAGAATTCATCCAAGTTAGAGCTGAAGATTGCTAAGAACTTCAATCGTTCTAGTAAAGGCGATCGCGGGTCGCACGCTTCATGTAAAACTCTATTATTAAACTCTAACCAGCTCAACTCGCGATTGAAGTAGTATTGCGGATCTGTGAAATTAATTTCAGTAGCAATTTCTTGTGTAGTGGTTGTTTTTTTAGTTCTAGGCATAGAAGTTTTGGCTGCAAAGCTAGAATGTTGTCGCTACTCTACAGAGGATAGTCAACTCCGAACGCCTCGTCCTCTATCCCCCGCCACCATTCTCCCAGATTCATCAATCCTTGGTGTATGTCTGCCAACTCTTTAGCATATTCCTCTGGGGTGAGTAGGTGCGATCGCTCTTGCAGCTTCTTCAGGCGCAATTGCAATAGCAGCCAGGGTTTAGATATACCATCTGTGCTTTCGATGTAGCGCGCTAGTTCTTCACTATTCATGAGTTTTAATTGTAATTTAACCAAATGGTAATAAATTTTTAACTCTGTTGAGATGTTATACTAATTTACTCTTTGACTACGACAAAAGAGATCCCCCCTAGCCCCCCTTGATAAGGGGGGTTGGGGGATCTTCTGTAGCATAGTTTTAGTAAAATGGTATTAGCGCGTAGAGGCGATCGCTCCAGATCGGATAGTATGTGTCAATTAAATTTAAGTAGCTTAAGTCTTACCTACGTTTATTTCTGCTAGTGCTTTCAAGTTGAGACAATTTAAGATACTAGTTTTAATCGGACGCTTCTCATCCCAGAAAATAAGAGATGAATAAAAATCTGTTGCTACTTGAGAAGTCAATAAATCGAATGTTTTATTAGCAATTTGCCAATCGGTAAAACTAAGAAAATAAACGGTGTCGTCAAAAACTACAGGCTTATTAAACAGGTTTGCTACCAATTTAAAATCTAGTTTTTTGTAGAGTCCGCAGATTGCAATCTTCCAGGGAGCAAAAGTATATTCACCCACACCGAAAATTGAAAATCGAGGATTATTTTGATAAATTTTGCTTTTTCTATTATCTAAATATTCTGCATGAGAAGTTAGATATTGCCAAGTTTTAGGGGCGATGTCCTTGATAGAATCTGTTGATTCACCAACAAACTTTTGAGTAACTAGAATATATCGATTTGTGGTATCAATCCGATTTTGAGCAACATCAGAGCCTTTAATGAGAGGAAAGAGATAATCCTCTTCTAAATCGATAATTTCTCCTAAACCATTGATAAACATGCTATCTATTTTACGAAATTCCATCACGCTTGAGCAGTCATGTTTGATGCCAGAGCGCCACTTGATAGTAGCATTTGCGTCGTATAACGCGCTTAATTTTTGAAAAGACTCTAAATTTCTAACAAGAAGATTATTATCATATCCTATGCGATATGAGTTTAAACTTTCCAAACTGTCAAAGACATTGCAATAATAGTTTTGCGAACACGAATCGAATTCACATACTAACAAACAAGCTTCAATATTTGCATTAAAATATTTTTTGGCATCTATTTTATATGTCGAGCAGCTAGCAATATTTAATCTTTTAGAATAAATATATCTTAGTATTTTCCTTGATACAGAAGCTTTGCAAAGCATTGCTAAGTAACCACCATCTTTCTGTAGCCAGTGAACTGTCTGAATGAGCATCCATTCGGAAATATCAAAGTTACTCTTACCTGTAATTGCGTCTAAACCACTATATTTCTGAAAATTAGTTTTTCTGGGCAAGTTTCTACTACCTATCGTTCCTTGTCGTGAATTTGTCACCCAAGGAAAATTACCTATTACAAGTATCTTTTCATTGAATTGTTCTATCAAAGGTATCCAGTCATATTGAAAAAAGTCTCCAGCTATAATCTCAATCCTCTCATCTTGAATAAGTTGTTGATTTACTTGCAATTTTTGTAAATAGCTATGATTGACTTCAACTCCAATAATTTTATTTGTTAACTTAAAGCAATGTGCAGTTGCTTCCAGAAAATTTCCAACTCCACAAGTTGGCTCTATAATAAGACTGGGGCTAATATTAAGCTCTAGCAATTTCTGACATACTAAATTGGCTAGTTCCAGAGGTGTCTGAAAATCTCCGTACTCTATTTTTGTTTTCTGACTGTTTGAAATCATAAGTTAGATCTGTAAACAGCAATTACACCTTCTTCTTTACCAGCACGTTCAATGACTCTGCCATACTGAAGCCGCCATTGCAAAGCATTAGAAATAGTTAGAAATCCCTGTGCGGGTGGACTTATTAATATTTCATCTGCGATATTAGCCACTTCTATTTCATCAACAGGTAGATTTCGGTCAAGCATAAAAGCAATTAAGTCATCTTTATTACCTTCATTTTCTAGGGTATTACGAATTCCACGTGTCATTTGAAAATCTGCTGTTCTTTTAGCATTTACATAAATTGTATGTAGAATTTTTAGAGTTGCTGTTCGGTTAGTGCTGTTATCTGCTTTATCATAAACAAAAATAATTAGCGAATAGCCAAGTCCAAATATTTTTTGCCTTGCAGATTTAAAAGGACATGATGATTGCGGTTGCCTAGCGCTTGTTACTTTTACGTCAATCAGTAGCTCTGGAAAATCAATACCACTTGCTGAATTACCTTCTACAAACTCGTATTTCTCCTTCAGATAGAGCTTGAATTTCTGCTCCAAATATGTTCCAACAGCCTTTCCATCTGTGACACCATATAATATAGGTTCTGGGTGACGAGACTCAGCAGATGAGAATAATACTGCCTCAGAGCAAAGAGTGTCTACGGTCAAAATTGACATATTTACAACTGGCGATCGCGTTAAAGATTATAAAAATGCAAAACGAGATGGTTCTTGGAATACTTTAGATACTATAGCAATTCTAGATGAATCGTGAAATCGATTCCCCGTGTAGAGACGTTACATGTAACGTCTCTACACGGGGAACGTTTACAAATCAATTTGGATTGCTATATTAAACAATTAATTGTTCCTGCTGACTTATAGCAAGCACTAGTAGAAAATGAACTTGCTAACAAATATTTTGTAGCTTTTAGCAATATAGTTAAAAAGAATATACTATTTTGGATAGCCCGTGGCAAGTGTCCAGAAATAAGATTGAGATTGGCGATCGCAACTCATTGCCAAGACTAACAGCGATCGTATTTGTAAAATCACTTAACTAGCTACTGGAAATTTGAATAGTTGCTACATTCTCAACTTAAAATCTTCTAGCTGACATGGGGAATAATAAGCTAGAACTAGCGAAATTTTATCCATATTGCTGGAACGGGTTTGGGATTAGCAATTGTAAAAAAAGCTGTCGAAACTCACCAGGGACAAATTTGGTTTGAAACACAAGTTGGTATGGGAACTAAATTTATTGTCGCGATTCCCTTGGTCAGTTATCAGTTATCAGTTATCAGTTATCAGTGAAGAAAGGGTGTAGGGTGTGGGGAGAATTTGGAATTCGGAATTCGGAATTCGGAGTTAATTGTAAATTGCGTAACGCTAAACGCCGCACTACACTGCGTGAACGCTTCGCCTTTGGCTAACACGTAGCTTGCGAGTATCGTAGGGGTAGTGTAGCGCAGCGTAAGAGTGTGAATTGATAGTTGCTTCCCTGCTTTCTGTTGTGCGATCGCCGCTACTCTTTCACTCAGCTCGTAAGAGCGGATTTTTTGTGACATTAAATGAAGTTTTACAAAGCTTGCCTAAGTGTGGCATAATCCACTCTCAAGCCCGCTCATGTCGATCTTGCATACTTAATACTGAATATCTAGTAAATTCCATATCTGGCAACAAAACATAAAATGGTGAAGTCTAGAAAACAGCAAGAAATTGCTTATATTTCCGCACAGAAATCTACACGTATGTCTAAAGCAATTACCAAGCCAGTTGCAGGTTTAACACTTTTTGCTCTAGTGGCGATGGCTTGCCCAGCGCCAATAAAAGCGCAAGAAACAACCAGTCCCGCTAGCCCAACACGTACTCTTCCGTCTTTACCAACAACCAAACCCGCAGCTCAACCAAATGTAGCACCAAGTAATAATACAGCTCCAACCACTACCCCAGTAGCGCCAAGCAACAATACGGCTCCAACCACTACTCCAGTAGCGCCAGGAAATAATGCAGCTCCACTTCCCAATGTAGCTCCAGCAAACGCTCCGGCGACAGCTCCAGCAGCCAACCAACCCGCCCAAACACCAGTAGATTATGCTCTTGGAGGCGGCGATCGCATCCGCATCAACGTGTTTGAAGTGCCGGAATATACCGGAGATTATCAGATTCCCCCTGGTGGTCAGTTGTTCTTGCCTCTGGTCGGACCTGTAGACATTTTAGGGTTAACCCAGGCAGAAGCAGCAGATGCGATCGCGGCAAAATACTCTCGCTACTTAAAGCGTCCTCTAGTCACAGTGAGTCTAATTTCCCCACGCCCAATTAACGTTGTGATTGCGGGTGAAGTTGTCCGTCCTGGCTCGTATACTGTGGGCTTGCAAGGTGGTGCAGGCGATAATCCAGGGGTACAATATCCTACGATTGTTGGCGCGTTGACTTTAGCAGAGGGAGTCACCCTAGCAGCCGATCTGAGGCAAGTGCAGCTTAAGCGCAAGCAGGGACTGGGACCGGAGCGAATTATCAATCTGGATCTGATGGAACTAGTGAGAAAAGGTACTTTGCCACAAGACATCACTTTACGGGATGGCGATACAGTCTTCGTACCAACGGCGACTGAAGTGAATATGGCAGATATTCGCGCCTTTTCTAATGCTAGCTTTGCTATGGCTTCCAACCGTCCCCGTACCGTCACAGTTGTAGGTGAAGTTAATCGTCCTGGTTCCTATGTAATCATTGGGGGTGGAACTGCTGCTGCTGCTGCAACTACCCCAGGTAACACCCAAGGAGGGGGCGGCGGAGCTATTGATGGCGGCGGAGGTGCTGGTGGTGGTTTGCCCACAGTCTCACGGGCGATTCAGCTAGCTGGCGGAATTACAAGTTCGGCTGACGTGCGAAACATTCAAATCCGTCGTCCGACCAGAAATGGCGGCGAACAAAAGATGACCGTGAGTTTCTGGAAATTGCTGCAAGGAGATCCTAACCAAGATACGATCGTTCAAGAAGGTGACACTGTAGTCGTTTCGACGGCAACAAACATCAGCCCAGCAGATGCTACTGCCTTAGCAGATGCCAGTTTTTCTCCAGCGACAATTCAAGTTAGCGTTGTGGGAGAAGTCAAAACACCAGGACTAGTCAACTTGCAGCCCAATACGCCGCTTAACCAAGCGCTGTTGACCGCAGGAGGATTTGATAACGCCCGTGCTAGAAGGGGTTCGGCAGATTTAATTCGTCTCAATCCTGATGGTACGGTTACGAGTCGCCGAGTCAAGCTTGATTTTTCTAAAGGAATCAACGACGAAAATAACCCAACTATGCGTGACAACGACATTATTGTCGTCAGACGTAATAGTGCAGCGGGGGTTGGTGACGCAATTGGCGCTGTATTTGGACCTGTCTTAAGTCCGGTGCTAGGAATCGTGAATATATTGAGATAACGTTTTGAGATAGCGTTTAGTTCGATCGCGGGTAGGGTGCGCTAACAACGTACCCTATTTGTTTGATGTGGCAGCAACATTTACCTCATACGATCTGTAGGGGCGCACAGCCGTGCGCCCCTACAGATGTCACGCACGCAATCAAGAATTGCTGTCACATCCCTAAAGATGATGAATGGCTAGAACTATTAACAGTAAGATGAAAGAAGTAAAAATGGAATCCGATCGCTTTACTTCCCGCTCCCTACTCCCTAAATTTCAGTCATGCAGATTAGCCATCGCCCCTCAATTAACGAAGTCACATTTGCCGCACGGACTGCTTCTGTCCGCCGGACTACAGGCGAAACCGATGTCCAAGTAACGCTGAATTTAGATGGAACGGGTAAATGCACTGCGGCGACGGGAATCCCATTTTTAGACCACATGCTGCATCAAATAGCCTCCCACGGACTATTCGATTTGGAAGTCAAGGCGACTGGCGATATTGAAATTGATGACCACCACACGAATGAAGATGTGGGAATTACCCTCGGACAAGCTTTTCACCAGGCTTTAGGCGATCGCAAGGGCATCATCCGGTTTGGGCATTTTCTCGCCCCCCTGGATGAGGCATTGATTCAGGTTGCTTTAGATTTTTCCGGTCGTCCTCATCTCAGTTACGGACTGCAAATTCCCACCCAACGAGTGGGAACCTATGATACTCAATTGGTGCGGGAATTCTTTGTAGCACTGGTTAACCATAGTCAAATGACGCTGCATATTCGTCAACTCGACGGAATTAACTCTCACCATATTATTGAAGCAACTTTTAAAGCTTTGGCGCGATCGCTGCGCATGGCTGTAGAAATCGATCCGCGTCGGGCTGGGAATATTCCCAGTTCTAAAGGCGTGTTGTAATTATTGTAGAAACGTTGCGTGCAACGTCTCTACAAATTTCTAATTATTCCGAATGGCGTAAAGTTGTTCTGGCGCAGAAAATCCAGCTTCGCCAAAGCTGTCGCGGATCAGGCGATTGGTATCAAAATAAACCTGCCAGTAGTCGGCATTATTGCAGTAAGGACGCACTGCTAACACGGGACCAGCTAAATTAAATTCTAAGATTTCTACATCTGGGGCAGGATTAGAAAGAACGTTGGGAATTCGACTCAGCCGTTCTTTTAACATGGCGATCGCGGCATTATGATCTGTGTTGTGGTTGAGTTGAGCCACTAGATCGACGCGACGATAAGTATTTGCCGAAAAGTTTTGAATATTGTCGGAAAAGATTTTGTTGTTGCCTACAACCGTGTGTACGTTGTCTAGAGTGTTAATCGTGGTGGCAAACAAACCAATTTCCTGCACGGTTCCCGTCACGCCGCCAGCAGTAATGAAGTCACCTACCTTAAAGGGTCGCAGAATCATGAGAAACGCACCTGCGGCAAAATTCGCTAACAGTCCGCTCCAAGCTGCACCAATCGCCACACCAGCCGCCGCTAGTAAAGCTGCAAAAGAGGTGGTTTCAATGCCAAAAAAGCCCAAAATTGCCACGACTAAAATAATATTCAGCGTGACTTTAACCGTAGCTACTAAGTAGCTCAAAATTGTTTTATCAACTTTTTGGTGCTTGAGGCTGCGGGATAAAAGGCTAGCCGCAACGTTAATCAACCATCGACCAACAATCCAGAAAACAATTGCCCCAATGAGCTTCAACCCTACTTGAGTTAGTGTTTGCGAAGCTGTCTGCACAATTTGCGCTATGTCCATATTTTGTATTAAGAAAAATTTGATGACTATCCAAACAGACTTAGGTTTTCGTCTTGGCTAGATATTCCCATGTCATCTCTCTGCGGTTATACTTATTCAACTTTTTTTAAGAAATAGTAAATTTGTGAGTTAAATCTCTGTTTAAAAATAAATTTATAGATGGCAACAAATGCAGAATTTCTATTTCAAAATAGTAATAATATCGAGCGTATAGCCATGCTTCTGTGCGATCTGTGTCTATATTTGCGACACGAAAAGCAGCTTTTATGGTAGTTCTTGAAACACTGATATTTTATGTGTAATAACAGCTACTCTTGAACAGTTGATTCTAAGTGTAAATCAGGTGTTTTTGCCAATATGTTCGTATCTGTTTCCTAATTCATAGCAATTTTTAATTGGATACAATACACGTCTGGTAGGGGCGCACAGCTGTGCGCCCCTACAAATGTCATCTACACAATCGAGAATTGCTATCAACTGATGTTCTTCTTCGTATAAAATCTCAGGCGAAGTCAAGTTTTGGCAGCATCGCCCTTTAGAAAAACTCAAAATTCGCTGGCGATCGATCGCCGCACTGTAATTATCAAGGGCTGAAACCGATCGTTTCAATCGTTAAATCTTCAACTCTGGAGTAGTATTGGCGACGATGAAGTTGGGTTTGAGTTCAGGAGATCGCCCGATCGCCGTTTAGTTTTGTAGTATGGGTAGCACGGGTAAACTATGGATATCCGCAAAAGCACAGCCCTGCCGTACTCGTACTGCTGCGATCGCCTCACCGACAGCTAACATCTTCAAAGTAGATATGATATAAAAGTCGATAAATCTTAAATTTTATTTATTTTAATCAATGCTGATTTCCGCGTCTGGCTTGTCCAAGGTAAAAGACTCGTTAAAAGAAAAGATTTTCTTCGGTCAAGAACCCAGTACGGAGTTAATCGCAATCCTGACTGTCTACTTCGTCCAGGGAATTCTCGGCTTAGCCCGCCTTGCTGTCAGCTTTTTCTTTAAAGACGAACTGGGATTGAGTCCAGCCGAAGTCTCGTCCTTATTAGGCATTGTGGCGCTGCCCTGGATTATTAAACCAGTATTTGGGTTTGTCTCTGATGGTTTACCCATTTTTGGCTATCGCCGCCGTCCTTACCTGATCTTATCGGGAATTTTAGGGGCGATTTCCTGGGTGAGTATGGCGACAGTCGTACATACGCCAATGGCAGCTGTAGGAGCGATCGCGCTAGGCTCTTTATCGGTTGCCGTCAGCGACGTGATTGTAGACTCTTTAGTGGTAGAACGAGCAAGAGTCGAATCTCAAGCTGATGCGGGTTCGCTGCAATCTCTATGTTGGGGAACTTCAGCCTTTGGTGGTTTAATTACAGCTTATTTCAGCGGTTGGCTGCTAGAACATTTCACCACCCGCACGGTATTTTTGATTACGGCAACTTTTCCCCTCATAGTTTCTTTCATTGCTTGGTTTATTGCCGAAGTCCCAGTCAGCAAAACAGATGACTCGCAAGCGTTTGCCAACTGGTCTAGTGTCAACACTCAAATTAAACAACTACGACAAGCGATCGCCCAAAGAACAATTTGGCTTCCTACCGCCTTTATTTTTCTCTGGCAAGCCACTCCCACGGCTGATGCAGCCTTCTTTTTCTTCACCACCAACGAATTAGGGTTTGAACCAGAATTTCTAGGTAGGGTACGTCTGGTGACGAGTATCGCTTCCCTCGTTGGCGTGTGGATTTTTCAGCGCTTCCTCAAAGGTGTATCTTTCCGCGTCATTTTTGCTTGGAGTACTTTACTTTCAGCCGTCCTGGGTATGAGTATGCTGCTATTAGTCACTCATACCAACCGCAGTTTAGGAATTGACGATCGCTGGTTTAGCTTAGGCGATAGTCTTGTCCTCACGGTGATGGGACAAATTGCCTACATGCCTGTTTTGGTGTTGGCAGCAAGGCTTTGCCCCCCAGGAGTAGAAGCAACCTTGTTTGCCTTGTTGATGTCTGTATCAAATCTTGCCTCCCTAGCTTCTTATCAAATGGGAGCGATTTTGATGCGGTGGTTTGGCATTTCTCAGAATAACTTCGATTTGCTCTGGCTTCTGGTAGTCATTACTAACTTATCAACGCTTTTACCCCTGCCATTTTTAAGCTGGCTGCCCGCTAAAGAAGAAATTACTGCTGCTAGCGGTCAACCTGCGATCGCCCCAGATGCAACTAACAATAAAGAGATCGGGCAAACTTTGCTACCTAACTTGTCAGAGTTAGTACCATCTTCTTTGCGACAAGAACCAGTCGAAGAACCTGCCGAGTGACGGATGAAAGATGAATGCTGCATGATGAATTATGAAGTTATAGTCATAATTTGTAATTTATCTTGACTTGATTTTTGTATCTGTACGGGCAAGGCATTTTTTTGCTCGATCCCCGGACGGGCGGGTTTTCCAAAACAAACTTCGCTCCGAACAGAGATTTTGAGTAAACCCGCCCCTACCGACTCCCGACTCCCGACTCCCGACTCCCTAACTATGCAACTTCACGAACGCGCCACAACAGTTTCTCCTAAGTCATACCAGCGCCACGATTGGCAGCGAGGATACGAATCGCTCAAACAAGAATACGACTATTCAATTGATGATGTCGAAGGGGAAATTCCTGCCGAACTGTGCGGAACGCTATTCCGCAATGGACCTGGTTTGTTGGATATCAACGGACAACCAGTTCACCACCCCTTTGATGGCGATGGTATGATTAGCGCGATCGCATTTCGTGACGGTCGCGCCCACTTCCGCAATCGCTATATTCGTACAGAAGCGTATGTAGAGGAACAAAAAGCTGGAAAAATTTTGTATCGCGGTGTCTTTGGTACGCAAAAACCTGGCGGTTGGTTGGCAAATGCCTTTGACTTCAAACTCAAGAATATTGCCAACACTAACGTGATCTACTGGGGTGGCAAGCTGTTGGCACTGTGGGAAGCAGCAGAACCCCATCGCCTCGATCCTCACAATCTGGAAACCTTGGGAAAAGATTTTCTGGACGGTGCGATCGCAGAAGGCGATCCTTTTGCAGCACATCCTCGCCTCGATCCTAGTTGCGATATGGACGGCGGTGAACCTTGCTTGGTGAATTTCTCCCTCAAGGTTGGTCTATCTACCACAGTTACTATTTTTGAACTGAATCCCGCCGGAAAAGTTATTCGCCAGCACGCCCATAGTATTCCTGGGTTTGCCTTCATTCACGATTTCGCTATTACTCCTAACTACTGCATTCTTTTCCAAAACCCCGTTGCTTTTAACCCAATACCTTTTACATTAGGGTTAAGAGGGGCAGCAGAGTGTATCAAGTTCCAACCCCACCAAAAAACGCGCATTGTCCTAATTCCCCGCCATCCTAAAGAGTCGGTTCAGATTTTAGAAACTCACGCTGGGTTTGTGTTTCACCACGCCAACGCTTTTGAACAAGATGGGGAAATTGTTGTTGATTCAATTTGCTACGAGTCTTTCCCCGAAGTCGAACCAGCTAGCGATTTCAAGCAAGTAGATTTTGATGCGCTCAAGCCTGGGCAATTGTGGCGCTTTCATCTCAACTTACAAGAGAAAACAGTATCGCGAGAACTCATAGAGGAGAGATGTTGCGAATTTCCTAGCATTCATAAGAATAAAGTCGGTAGACCTTATCGCTATCTCTTTATGGGTGCGGCGCATGAATCGACTGGAAATGCACCTTTGCAAGCAATTCTTAAAATCGATTTAGAATCTGGAGAACGGCAACTTTGGAGTGCTGCGCCGCGTGGCTTTATCAGCGAACCGATTTTTGTCCCCCGTCCTGACTCGACGCTAGAAGATGATGGCTGGGTACTGAGTGTGGTTTATGATTCTACCCACCACCGTTCTGATGTGGTAATTTTGGATGGTCGGGATTTGAATAAAGGAGCGATCGCGACTTTACATCTCAAGCACCATATTCCCTACGGACTGCACGGTAACTTTGCCCCAGATTGCACGATCGCTAGTTAATCATGGACGAGCAGCACTTAGATTTAGCTGAATATGTCGATCGCATGGCGCTGGTATTGGATTTACCAATTCCAGCCGCTTATCGGTCGGGAGTGGTAGATAATTTTGCCAAGATAAAAGCGATCGCCCAGATCGTCAACGATTTCGCTTTGCCAGAAGATATTGAAGCGGCTACAGTATTTGAACCCTAATCGACTTAGGTGTTTCTTTTGGTAGCAGATGATATCTGAATAAATAGCTACTGTAGAGTTATGGCATTCGAGCAGTATAAAAACTGCTAGTAAACTTTCCATGACAACTGCGCTACTCAATAATCGCTATCAAACAATTAAGTTACTGGGAGCAGGAGGATTTGGCGAAACTTTTCTGGCAGCAGATACATATTTGCCGTCTCGCCGTCCTTGCGTAGTCAAGCAACTCAAACCCGTAGCAAACGATTTGCAACTGTATCAAATCATTCAAGACAGATTCCAGCGTGAGGCTGCAACCTTAGAAGCTTTGAGTGCAGGTAGCGATCAAATTCCCAAGTTGTACGCCTACTTTAGCGAAAACGGACAGTTTTACCTGATTCAGGAGTGGATTGAGGGCGAAACTCTCACGAAAAAAGTTACCTCTGAAGGGGTGCTGAGCGAAGCAACTGTCTGGAAAATCTTAGTGAGTCTACTTAAAGTCCTACATTACGTCCATAGTAAGGGAATTATTTATCGCGATATTAAGCCGGACAATATTATTTTGCGTCAACCGGACTGCCAGCCAGTCATGATTGATTTTGGTGCGGTCAAGGAAACAATGGCAACGGCGATCGCGGCTCAAGGTAGATCGATTTATACAATGGTGCTGGGGACTCCTGGTTTCATGGCTCCAGAACAAGCCGTAGGGCGACCGATCTACGCCAGCGATATTTACAGTTTGGGCATGACAGCAATTTATCTTTTGACTGGTAAGTTGCCACAAGAGTTAGAGGTTGACCCCCATACCGAAAGAGTTATCTGGCAGCAGTACGCGGCAAACGTGAGTCCTAGTTTAGCAGCGGTACTGAATAAAGCAGTTGAGTATCAGCCACGCGATCGCTACTCAACTGCGATTAAAATGCTTAACGATTTGCAATCTGTAGATACTATATCCTCGCGCCAGGAAGTCGATCGAGATGCGATCGCTCCCCCTCACCAGCAGACTTTAGAAACTCAAACTATACCCCCTCCTACAATTCGACAGAGTTCGGGCAAAAAGCAGAAATATCTTATTTTTGGCGGGTTGCTCATTGGTGGATTGCTCAGTACTGCTACAGTTTTTAGTCTCGTTCCCCAGCCAGCACCGCGATCGTCCGTATTGCCAGTATCGCCACCTGCCCCTGTGTCGGTAGATCTTCCCGTACCAACGGATAGATCCCCCCAACCCCCCTTACAAAGGGGGACGACAGAGCGAGAATCTCCCGCTAGTCCCGTAG
>NZ_PYCI01000193.1:0-10307 GCF_003015105.1 Chroococcidiopsis sp. CCALA 051
CCACCGCACTACTACAATTCTGCGGCGCTACCGTAGCCGACTCAGGCAAGGAAATATACTGACTTAAAGACGCTCTCAACCAAGCGCGATCGAAGTCTCCTGGTGATACGTGACTCGAACCCCAACGCCAACCTAAAACCGTGGCGCGATCGCTTTTGACGACTGCGGCTTGATTTATTTGTGACTGCCAAATCGCGATCGGTCTACTATTCACACCAGTGGGAATCACAACTCCTCCCTGCACCAAACCATCATTTCCGGCTGGCTCCAGCCAATCTTTACTATTACCCTGTAAGGTTTGTAAGTTATTGGGAGCATCTAGAGGAAATCCCCAGTACGCGCCTAAAAGCGAACTCAAGAGCTGGCGTACCCCTGGCTGACTCGTACTTCCAACAGCACCACTGGCTATGACTTTACCACCTCGGCTCATCCATGCTTCTAAGGCAAGTGCTTGGTTAAAGTCAATATTCTCTACGTTAGGTAGAAAGATAACAGAGCGATCGCTCAAATCGCTAGCATTTTTGACAGCAGCTAAATCGACGACGCAATAATTGACTCCCGCTGCTTGCAAGCGCGCAGAAATTTCCGTCCACTGAGCAGCATTATCATCGCTTTTAACTACAGCTAAAACTGCGGGTTCTTCTGCGGCTGTAGCAGGTAAATAGAAAGCAAGAGGCAAAAGTAGAGACGCTAGTAACGTCTCTACTAAAAAATTCACAGACCTAGCCCTTACCAGGGTTGGTAAGAAAGCAAAAATATCAAAATTTTTAGACATTACTTAATACAAGTATCGATGAGTTCCTCAACTCCCCTGACTGGGAGAATTGGGATATTTAATTTATGAGATAACTCTTCTATTGTCATATCATCCAAAAAACAGTTTTCGCCATACTTCAGCATCACGGCAGGCAGTATGACCGCGTTACCTAAGTCTTTACCACATAACCCTTCTAATAAATCTTGTCCTGTGAGTAATCCGGTGACAGAAATTTTTTGTCCCCAATAGTGACTACACAGAGCTACCATATCTATCCGCAGCCCATTTACTTGATTTAACTGTTGTAAAATTGGTTGAAACGCTTTTTCTACGGCATTACCAACAACCCAGATAAATCGGCGTGATGGCTCGACTTGCAGCGGAAGATGTTTGGCTGCACTAGCAAAATGTTTTAAAAATAGGCGAATTGAACCCACACCGTTATCGATTTGAGGATAATCTTCATAATGAGATTGCGGTGGTAAATCCTCCCCTGCAACCAAAAACCACTCGTCTGCTAACCAGGCAAAGTTAGTGCCTAACTGCTGGCGAAATTTCTGCTGCAAGGCTTTGACTTGGGCTATGACTTCGGCTGCTTTTTCTGGAGTCACTGGAATTAACTCATCTTCATCTGGACGAAACCGTGTCAAGCCTACTGGTACGACAGCAACAGAAGTAACTGCTGGTACTTCCCCAGGATCGCCAAGATAAAATTTTGCTAAATCGAGCAACGTTCTTTCCAGATGTATGCCATCGTTAATCCCAGGACAAACAACAACTTGAGCGTGAATTTGCAGTCTTCGTTCTCGAAACCATTCAATCTGCTCTAAAATTTGAGCGGCTCTAGGATTTTTTAGCAGCCGCACCCTAACTTCAGGTTCGGTAGCGTGAACTGAGACATACAAAGGAGACAGGCGCATTTGTTCGATTCGCTGCCATTCCTTTTGGGTGAGGTTTGTCAGTGTCAGGTATGAGCCGTAAAGAAAGCTAAGGCGATAGTCATCATCCTTTAGGTATAAACTCTGTCGCTTACCTGGAGGTTGCTGGTCGATAAAACAGAACGGACAGCGATTGTTACACTGAATTAACCCATCGAACAGGGCTGTCTCAAACTCTAGTCCTAAATCTTCGTCGTAGTCTTTCTCAATTTCAACCGTATGAGTTTTACCTGCTGCATCTAAGACATCCAGTTGCAGCACTTCATCAGCACACAAAAACTGATAATCGATTAAGTCACGCGGACGAGTATCGTTGATGGATACGATCGCATCTCCTGGTTCAAAGCCAATCTCAGCAGCGATGGAATCTGGTAAAACCTTGGAAATGCGGGCAGGACGAATAGTGATGTCACTCATGACTAGCGAGAGGGCGATCGCCGTTTGGCTATTAGCTACTCTAAAATTGTCGCTTATATGAGGGAGCAGAGAGTAGAGGAGCAGGTGAGCTTTGTGTGCAGGTGAACTTCAGGTGCAACAACCAACAACCAACAACCACCAATTATCCAGTACCCATTACCAAATTACCAATTCCGAATTCCGAATTCCGAATTCCGAATTCTCTCCATGCACCACTCACTAAACATTAGATAACACTCCAAACCCGATCGCAGCTAGAATCGCTGCACCAAAGATGAGTCGATACCAAACAAAGATCCAGGTATCCTGAGTTTGGAGAAAACGTAACAACCAAGCGATCGCGAAGTAGGAAAAAACGGCAGATGAAACGACTGCGACAATCAAGTTTAGAATTCCCGCGTTCTCTAGTCCGGCTTCTAAAGCATCTTTCAATTCGACCAGACCTGAGATTGCAATGGCAGGAATACTAAGTAAAAATGAAAATCTAGCGGCTTTGGCTCGCTCTAATCCCAGAAATAGTCCGGCTGTCAGTGTAGAACCAGAACGAGATACGCCCGGAAATAAGGCAAGTGTCTGAGCCAGCCCCATTAATATGCCATCTTTAACTGTAGGTTCGTTAAATTTGCGCTTGCGCTTGCCAAAAATCTCTGCCAGCCCTAACAAACAAGCCATGACGATTGAATACACCGCGATCGCTGCTAAGCTGCGTAAGGGCGATTTGTCATAGCCAGGATAAAAGATTTTAATCAGCAAACCAAAAAATACGATGGGAATCGTACCTAAGAAAATGCCCAGTGCCGTGCCAAATTCTCTGGAATCATAATCTGAGTTAGCGATCGCCTTAGCGGTTCCGGTGACGATTTGTGCTAAGTCTTTCCAGAAGTACCATAGTACTGCGGCAAGACTACCGAGTTGAATCACGGCAGTATAAGCAACGCCAGGATCTCCCCATCCCAGTACGACTGGCACAACTTTCAAATGCGCCGTACTGCTGATTGGTAAAAACTCTGTCAACCCTTGGATTATTCCTAAACAGAAGGATTGCCACAAATTCATTCCATCCTCTACGGCTGTATTGGGTTGCACGCCGAGAACCTTAATGGGTATAGCAATTACTGCTGCACAAGCAGCTACACCTACCATCAGAAGTTTAAGCATTTGACGTTTTAATAAAGCCATAGAAATTTAAGGGCTAAGGGGTAGGAGGACAAGGTAGACAAGGGAGACAAGGGGGAACAAGGAAGCAATTCTGGTTCCACCAGCCACCAGCCACTAGTCGCTGTCAACCGTTAACTGTCAACCAACAAACTATACTTTTTCTCGCTACAGCATACCCGCAAACCGCAAATGAGGGGAGGGGTAACTAGAACTTAGAGCGATCGCGTCCACGCTAAATCCAAGATGGTATTTTAACTTGCGATTTACTCAAAATCAGCGCAAAAAATCAAGTTGTGAATTTTCTCCGACTTTTGGGAGTACTCTAAATACAACTATTTCTCAGTAAGTTATTGCAGGTGCTTGGGTTATTGCCGGTTTGCTCTCCTGACTCGTCAAATTCCTAAAACTATTTCTCACTTATATATTGATAAGCCTATGAAAACTCAGAAAGAGACTATTCGCAAAATGGTTACTTACCTAAATAAAACTCAACGAACTGATACTGTTGCAGGTTCTAAAGCGGCTACTAACTTCACGTCAAATTCTGTTTCAAATAACGCCTTTTTATAATCCAAACTCCACAATTCTAAAGCGCAATCATCATTGGGTTGAGACGGAGTTAGATACAAGTAAAATTCTTTTGAATCTGCATGGCGATCGCAGCGCACGCGCTTCACTGCACCAATTTGACGGCGATCTAAAGCCACGGCTAACCGGAGAAAAGCGCTTAAATGATTGATAATTTGCCGATCGCGTTTGCTGGGTAAACTGCGATAGGAATCGTGCTTTTTCTTCGGGTTACTTTTCCGGTGATAGCGGGCAATATTGGCAATAATTTCAATTTCTGTTTCGGTGTATCCTAATAATTCACCGTGTCGAATCAAGTAGTATGAATGTTTATGATGGGCAGAATGACTAATAAAGTGTCCGCAATTGTGTAACATTGCCGCTGCCCACAGCAATTCTTGTTCTTCTAAACCCCATTGATGTAAAATTTCCTGGGTTTGGTTAAACAAACTCATGGCAAAAGAAGCCACGCGATCGCTATGTTCTAAATTTACTTGGTATTTCTGCGCTGTTTTAATCACGCTCCGTTGCCGGATCGAACTTTGATAGCGCAAACGATCTTCAATTAAACCGTGAGTCAGCATCCAGTCTACAATGATGCCTTCTCGCAGCGATCGCTCGCATACTACTAATGTCTCAGCTTCTAACAGCGTCATCGCCTCTTGTAAAATTGTCGCCCCTGCTAATATAATCTCCGAACGGCGATCGTTCATCCCTGGAATTGCTGCCCGTTCGCTGTAATTTAGCTTCCGCAGGCGATCGACTAATTGCCGCAATTCCCTCAGACTAAATTCATACCCAGTCAAGGGAGACGGTACTGTACCCGTTTTTTCTCTAGCAATAATTGTTGCTACCGTTTCAATCGTGCCAGAAGTTCCCACTAAGCGGAAAATTTCCCCTGGCTGTAAGTGTGCGTGCAAGTCTTCCGCCGCACGTTCTAACATTCCCTGCACGTAGGCTTGAAGATATTGATATTCGCTGTTAGTAATCGGATCTGTAGTGACGAATTCCGAGGTAAGTCTGACAGCTCCAATTTTGTTACTACTGAGAGAACGTGGTTCGTGGCTATCTCCCAAAATGATTTCTGTTGAACCACCACCAATGTCGATAATGGCATGGGGTTGGTTGTTAAATTCCATTCCCGATAGTACGCCGAGATAAATGCGACGTGCTTCTTCATACCCAGAAATTAAGTCAACATTTAAGCCGATTTCTTCTTTGACTTGATGTAAAAACTCGCGTCCGTTGGGTGCTTCGCGGACAGCGCTCGTCGCTACAGCAATAATAGAATGAGCGTTGCAGCTCTTGGCAATGTCTTGAAAACGGCGTAACGTAGAGATCGCCCTTGCCATCACCTCTGGTTTCAATTCTCCCGTTTCTGGGTTGCGATCGCCTAACCTGACAGTTTCTTTTTCTCTAGTAATGATGGTAAAAGCTGGCAGTTTCGGCTCTATACTGACTACTACCATATGCAGAGAGTTTGTCCCCATGTCGATCGCCGCGAGGATCTGTGCTTGCTCTACAATTTGAGCGGGAATACTCTGCCAGCTAGTGAAAACAGAATCAACCATCTAGATTTACTGGTAATTAACGGCAACGACTGAACGGCAATTATTGAGATGAAGTTATTGAGTTTTTTCTACCCAAACTTCACGCTATTCTAATTAGGGAAAAAGATACGAACCATTACATCTGCCTATAGTTACCATTTTTCCATGAATACGATCGCACCACAACAGAGTTCCGAACCAACCTGGTTGAAAATTATCCGGCTGTTACGTTGGGATAAGCCAGAAGGACGTTTAATTTTAATGATTCCCGCTCTGTGGGCGGTGTTTTTAGCAGCGAGAGCGACTCCACCCTTACTACTAGTAGGAGTCATTGTCTTAGGTACTTTTGCCACCAGTGCTGCTGGGTGTGTAGCGAACGATCTTTGGGATCGAGATATCGATCCGCAAGTGGAAAGGACTCGCAATCGTCCTCTTGCTTCCCGCGCTTTATCTATCCGAGTAGGAATTGTAGTTGGTTTAATTGCTTTAGTTTGTGCTTTTGTTTTGTCTTTATATTTAAACCAATTATCCTTTTGGCTGTGTGTCGCCGCCGTACCCGTTATTTTGCTTTATCCAGGGGCAAAGCGAGTGTTTCCCGTCCCTCAGTTGGTGTTATCTATTGCCTGGGGTTTTGGCGTATTAATTAGCTGGAGTGCCGTCACGGGAAGTTTAGATAAGGCAACTTGGTTGCTATGGGGTGCAACTTTATGCTGGACGCTAGGATTTGATACAGTTTATGCCATGAGCGATCGCGAAGATGACAAGCGCATTGGCGTGAATTCCAGCGCTTTATTTTTCGGTAAATACGCCCCAGAAGCGATCGCAGTTTTCTTTGCTGGTACTGTCTTATTCTTGGGTTGGCTAGGTGTCGTCATGCACCTACATCTAGGTTTTTGGATTACCCTAGTCTTGGCTGCATCTGGCTGGATTTGGCAATATACTCGGTTGCGCGATCCGCAGTTACCAAATCCTGCTTACGGAGAAATGTTTCGCCAGAATGTTTGGTTGGGTTTTCTGTTATTAGGGGGAATGATTGCCGGAATTTTGATTTGATCGCCCCATGTGCAACCGCTCTACTGCCCCCTTTTTAAGGGGGTTGGGGGATCGCAGGACTACGCCACTTACGAAAGATCCCCCCTAGCCCCCCTTGAAAAAGGGAGGAACAAAAAATTATTGACTTGTGGTGAAGGTGACATCTTCATAAAGTGCTTCTAAGGTTGACTCAAAACCAATACTATCGAGCCGAAATGTTGTCTGCTGTGGCGTGTAAGACTGCAATACCCATAACCCTTGCTCGTTACGTCGGAAGCACTCAACTCGCTGCCGTTTGGTGTTAATTAATACGTATTCGCGTAGGCTTTCTAGTTCCTGATAATCAACAAATTTGTCACCGCGATCGAAGGCTTCAGTAGAATCGGACAAGACTTCGACAATCAGACTAGGAAAACACTTGTAAGTAGAGGTTTCGCGATCGCGCGGATCGCAAGTCACCATGACATCGGGATAGTAGAATCGATTCAGCGATTCAATCCGTGCTTTCATGTCAGCAATATAGACACGGCAATTGGAACCTCGAACATGGCTACGGAGCAGCGCAAATAGGTTTCCGGCAATGGTAACGTGGGGATCGCTTGCCCCAGCCATAGCGAAGACTTGCCCATCAATGTATTCGTGCTTGATGTTGCTCGCATCCTCCAGTTGGAGGTATTCTTCGGGGGTGAGGTAGGACTGTTGAGGGGAAGCAATCATAGCTAGAATCTTAAGGATGGAATCGTGTCATTCGCAAGCAGTTTGCCTTGGTATTTTAAGATTCTACGTCAGCTTTGGAGTGCTAGGACGTGGAAATAGAATTGCTTACTTGGGTGGAGCTGTTTTGATTTAGTTATGCTGCGATCGCAATAGCTTAAATTGAAGTTAAAATATCCGCGATCGCTTTTACCGAAATAACATAAGGGGATGAATTTGTGACGCTATTTGATGAAATGTCACAGAAAAACTACAGATAAATTTTAATATCTTCATCCTGTTTTTAAAAGTGATTCAGAGATATTTAATGTATTGAATGAGCGTCTAGAATTAAGGCATCTAAATGAGTGCTGAGTATTCTTCCTAAGACACTTTATGGTAGACACCTATGATTTATTGACTCAGTGGGCATCTGAGGGTAATGAGGTCGTTGACTCTTATCTTGATTTGACATCTCAGTTTTTACTAGAAAAACCATCTATTGATCCAAGAACTCAGTGGATACTTCGCTATTTGACTGTAAGTTGCAATCAAACCACTAACAGTACATTTCTACTTATTGCCAATGCTCAACTTTGGGATGCTGAAATTCTGTTACGTTCAGTAATCGAAGGAACCATTAAGTACATTTACTTGTGTTTAGGAGATGAGAACGACTACATATCTAAGTCAGAGGAATACTTGTTACATCTCCCTAACATAGGCGAGATCAAGCACCAACAAAGAATACGCTCATTCCTCCAGAATGTAGATAATCCGACATCAGATGAATACGCAATACTTAGAGAAACCTTGATTGAAGAGGCTGAGTTAGCTGAACTTTACAATAACTATCCTCGCGAAAATAGAAAACAGCTTGAGCAGAGATGGGCGTTTAACGAAATTGCCAACATCTTAACTAGAGATGATATTGGTCTTAAAAACTTTGATGCTCTTCGATACCTATTGTCTTACACTTATGGCATTGGAAGCCATCTAGCCCACCAAGATGCTACAGGGTTAAAGCTTATCCACAATAGATTACAGAAAACTTTTGAAGATGCAAGATCAGATGAATTAGCACATGCGTCTCGCCAGATAAATGATCTGCTAATGATGGCTTTTTTTCGCTCAGCTATGACATACCATTTACATCATGCGGATATCAAGCCGATTATGAATTTATTTGAGTCTCATCAGCAGTTTATTAATACGATGGCGAAGGTGCGGAAAGATTGGTGGAAGAAATATACAGAGCAGTCGTGAACTGCTGTATGCGCTGACAATCCTATATAGCTAAGGCTTAAAGCCGTCTAACAACGCCCATGCACACCGACCGCCGAGAGTTGATTGGCTATGAGGCAGAGGTTATCTGCGGCGAGTGATGGGCACCGTTCAGCCCCAAGTCCTCGGTGGGTGGTAACAGCAACTTAAAGCTTATCTGTTAGCATCTTGAGCCAAGATAGCGGGACAATATTTTGAAGTTTATGGTAGTGTAACCGTCACTAAATATATCGAACCTGATTTTGCATCTCGTCCGAGGTAATTTGATTGAGAATGGCGAGTAATCTTTGTGCGATCTCTTGCGGAGAACGGCGAACTGCAAAAATTACTCCGTAGTGTGTCTGTCCCAAATCAAAATATTTCTGTATGAGTTCCTCAAAATCAGTTCTGTTGTGAGTAACCAGAGTTCTTGCTTGACTTATAGCATAGGCAAGCTGCTCTGCATCAGTTGCGTGAAGTTGCCCGGCATCTCGTGTAGTAATGACATCAAAGCCTCTTGCATGAAGCAAGTCAGCTACCAATACATTAACATCTTCATCCAAATACAGACAAATAAATATGCGACTCACAAATCTATAACTAATGGATCGATCAATTCGTCAGGAATGCGGTTTTTTTCAATATATTGATTAATTTCGTCTTGATGGTCGCTGTAGTAAGTTAATGCTCCAAAGATTTGCCCCAATGTTAGGTGCGGCATCCCTTTGGGAATTTCCTCTGGTGCAATACCCATGCGCCAAGTTTCAACGATTGCTCTGACGGGTGTACGAGTTCCTCGGATGATAGGTTCTCCATGTAGAATCTCATCATCTCGAACAACATAAAGATATTCCGTTGCTTGAACCATGCTAACCTCTTAAGTCGGCTATTGTTTGATTGTATCGTTTAGATCAATTGTCTCAGTGCATCAGACGGTATCACAACCCCAATGCTCGATCGCCGAAAAGTTGCCTTTCACAACCTTTTATTCTTACTTTCCTGCCAAGAACTACCCAAACCTTGTAAGACTCCTCTGCCAATTAAACCAATTGTTTTTCCTACAACTTGGGTCAAAACAAAAATCACTCCTTTCCCTACAAACGATACTACTGCTTGTAGGCGAGGTGCGATCGCATCTCGTAATTCGAGAGCTAAAGTTACGATTAAAGGAATTCCTGAAAGTCGCGTTAATTCGCGATCGCGAGGCGCGTAAATTGATACTTTAGCAATTCCACGCGGGGCTAGCAATAACAATTCATAGCGGCTTTCAAAAACCTGGCGAGGTTCTTCAAAATATGTTCTAGCCCGATATTTCCACGATAAATTATTCCTGAATCGCTCTATCTCCCTTGTGGAAATTAAACGGCGATCGTAATAATTTTGTTTGATAACTTCTAGTTCGGCAAATTGATTCAAAAGTGGCTGTACGACAGCATTTGCAACTTGAATTATCAAATTCTGTAGAATTATTTCCGCTCTTTCCTTCGCCTCCAAACTTTCAGCCGCAAAGGAAGTATTATCGATAACTAAAGGTGTAGCAAATAGTAGATAGGAAAATAGATCGTTGACGAGAGGAATTTTATCTAAAATTGCTGTTTGTACGACAATTTCAGCTTGTAACAAACTATTGACAAAATCTACAGTAATTCCCCCCACTAATAAAGTAGAGTATCTCCCAAAAAAATCTATAGTTGTTTCTTGCCACAAATCCCGTAAAATAGCGGCTTGCATTACAGGAAGGCGATCGCTCTGGACTTGAGAAAAGCGTAAATCTGCTAAGATATCCTCTATTTTCTGAAGAATTAAGTGCAATAGTTCTCGTTTCTTATCTTCTCGAAAAATGTCAATTTCTAAGGGAATAGAAGTCAAATTCTCTAGACTAAGTTCTAATCTTTCCCGCGTTGAAGTAAATATTGTTGTTGGTTGTTGGGG
>NZ_PYCI01000034.1:0-52982 GCF_003015105.1 Chroococcidiopsis sp. CCALA 051
GGGTGTGGGAAGTGTGGGAAGTGTGGGAGGATACAAGAGAGAATTTTGTCCCCGCTCTCCCTTGTCTCCCTTGTCTCCCTTGTCCCCTCACTCCTCACTCCTAATTAGACACTTCTGCCATCTCAATAATCTGTCCGTCCAGATCTTTGACCAAAAAGTTTAATGGTTTCTGGCTGAGAATTTTGTGCTTTAAATTCATCATTTCCACCCGCATCAAGACTTGTTCCAAACATTCGCGATCGAAACAGACATGGCGCTGCTGGTTTTTCTTCCCTAAACTAGCTCCAGTAATGATGTGGAGTTGGGTGTTTTTCTTGAGTTGATACCACAATCCATCGGGACCGTTAAATCCTTTGGTGCTGGTAAAACTCGGACTAGGAGAGATGTAGTAAGGATCGATCGTTCCAGCTGCGCCCAAGGTTTGCTCGTAGTTGTAGTAGTAGTGTAAAGGAACTTCGGCAGCGGGGAGATTGAGCATTCCTTCGTAAAGCTGACGGGCAATCTCTAAGTCAGATACCATAACGGTATAGACCTTCGGGGCGCTGGTGAGAAACATCCACATAGCAACCGCATAGGCTGCTAGTAGCATCACCATAATCCCCTGTGTAGAGAAGAGGCTATCCAGGGGTAGGGAGGGCAAAAAAGCACCTAAAGTAGGCGGAAGCAGAAACGATGTCGAACTCACTGCTGTAACCATGAATGGGTGATGGGGAATAAATAACTTGAGTTTTCGTGTGCTAGCACAAAATTAACCCAATGATACTAGTCTATCAAGAGGAGAATTATTCGTTTGTAAATTGTGATTGAGTCAGTAGTGAGTCGGATCTAATTCAGAAATACGTCTCCAGTCGGTTGAATTTGCAGAGATTGCTTATCTATCCCGAGGTCGGTGGTTGCATCTAGCATTAATTCTAGTACTCCTGGAGTTGGCGATCGCCCAGTTGCGTTCAGCAATCCGCCATCTTCGCGCTTGAATGTCACCGTTGTAGGTGTAACTAAGTTTTTGAGCGTGACATCCGATTTTCCTGGGAGCGATCGCGGTGCTGTATTGCCAATTGCTTGATAAGTGATTTTTGCTCCTGTCTGATTGATCAGCTTAATACTAACTTTGCCTTGATTCAATAGCACTGTCGTACTGGGAGGCTGCTGCTGTTCGGGTAGGGGTGGTTGAATGGGGGAAGGCGAAACTTGTGGAGTAGGGGACACTTGCGTATTAGGAGGCTGCTGCTGTTCGGGTAGGGGTGGTTGAACGGGAGCAGGCGAAACTTGGGGAATTTCTGGAGTTTGTGAAATATAGCTATTGTGTGGTGCTACTGTAACGATATGAGATAGAGAGGTAAGTACTGACTTTTGCTCTGCTTGGGGTATAGCAACGGCAGGTAAATCGATTGTCAAACTGCTACAAATAACACCTAGTATTGCGATCGAGCCGCGCAGCCTAATACTACAATTCTTCATTTTTTCTCCAGTTATATATATATTTACGTGAATTTAGATTTGACTGTTTTTCCAGCCAAGGCTGCATCTGAACTGATGAGTTATATAAATAAACCAAATTTCTCTAGCAATAGTTTATTTAAAACTTTGCTTTTCGAGAAGCATTTGGGTAGTTCGACATTGAATTATAGCAACAAATAATACATACCACCTGCTATTTCTCAAGAGGGGTTGGATCGTCTAGTAACAAATGACCAACAACCAATGACAAAACAGGGTAGGAGACAACTCCTACCCTGACTCAAAATTAACTTCAAATGTTCCTAAGCTGTTTCCCACATTTGCCGAACTCTTGGAGGTAAGCAGTTAGCAATTTCTTTAACTCTTTCTTCCGATAGTTCGTCCTTGGTAGCAGAAAATACAGCCTTAACTACTTGTTCGGTATCTAAATCGAAAGCAGTTTTTGCTGTTGGTGCTTCACCTTTAACTCGTGCCAAGAAGCGATTGTCATTAACGTTAGTAATGTCAGAACTATCTGAGTGGTAGAAAGGCGGACGAATTCTACTCAAAAAGCGAACGATGGGATTGGTATCATTCCACAAGTCAGCTATTTCCATTTGCAACGCTTTGTCTTCTGTCGGCAGAACTTCCTTATCTTCTAATTCTTCTGCCACTCGATCTGATGCTTCCGTTGTCATTAAATCGCGCATGACGCGATAGACGACTTCTGTGACATCTCTAGCATCAAACAGATCCTCAAGTCCGCTTTTAAGCATGACTTTCTCTAAGAAAGGCATGTCTTTAGTCGCAATGGGAACTGAGGGACCTTCTTTTAATTCTTCTGGAGGTTTTGCCTCCATCTTCTCCAACATTCTGCGACCTTTTTCTGTCAATTCTGCCTGTTTGAAAGTAATCAAATGTGGCAAAGGACCATCAGATGAACCAAAAGTATTGGCAACTCTAAAATCAACTTCTTTAGGATTTACAGCATCGGGGACATCTTCCTGGTTACCGTACGCATTACCACTAAATTCAGCCTTAATATACTGCTTTTGATTCAGATAATCCAAGTGTCCTAATAGTTCGGCTTTTGTTGGTTCGCGACCGATAAAGTCATCAGCAGTAAATTTTACTGGATGCAATTCTTGCCCAGTTTCATTGATTTTTTTCAAAATAATGTAGGCAACATCTTCTCTTAATGGAATGGTCATGAAATTACCCCTTAGCTTTTTATGCAGATTTTGACTGTAGCTAAAGAGAACCAACAAATTGTTTTTCAGTCCCTCTAGTGCTTGACTCAATTCAAGTCTTAGTGTAAACGAACTGAAGGAGGATCGAATTTAGTTCGGATCTACAGCCATTGCCATTTAAGGTATTAAGAATAAATACTTGCTTACATCTGTCACAGGAAACATATTCGGAAATTTTGAGGCGTAAGCTTGAAGAAACAGTTTGGTTGTTATTGTCTATTTCCCCAAAGATATATTTTTTCAGAAAAGCCTTGAGTGGCTAAAATTTGCGGAACAGACTATTCTCGAATCCAATTCAGAGCATTACGTTCAGTGACTTGTGATGTTGCGATCGCCACTTTCGAGCGTTATGCCACAGCAAAACCTGTATGCTGCCCTAATTTTGGATGTCGAAAACCAAGCACTATATTCTCTCTAGGAATACCTGCTTCCATCAGATCGGTGACTACACTTTCTTCTGTATCATCATATTGCACCCAGACTTTATCACCGATCGCACTCAGATGTATAGGTGTCGCATGGAGATATTTATCGCCATTCCAGCCTAGATCTAGAACCAGATACTGCCCTATACGGTCGGCGTGCAAAGGGATTGTTAGATGGGAGGTTCGGTCATCAAGAACCAACCGATCCAAAATTGCTTCTCCCGCCGGAGTCATCTGGGGCTACAGTATCTTGGATGCGTAAGAGCATGATGGTCAGCACCACGACCCATAGCATGTAGCCAAAGATGTTAATACGCTCCCAAACTCCCATCCACGGCGTAGGCAAGTTTGCCGCAAGCCGGGAACCGTCCAAACCTGCCAAAATGCCAAACACGAGAAGTATCAGGATTGTCGCGATGGAGTAGAGGCGAAACCGCTTTCCGAATGCCGTAGCCGCGAACCCTATGGCGAGCAGCATGAAGAGAACGCCCACACCCGTGAGAATTGCGTGCATGGTATCGGTAAGCGTTCCCTCGACCCCACGTAGGTGCATCGGGAAAAATAGCGTTACTACCAAGCCGAGAACCTCCTTTCCGACCAGTCCGACCGCCGCGAAGCGCAGAGCGCGCTTTCGACCAGCCGATCGCCAGATGCCCACTCCGAATGCGTACACGAGTAGGGAATACGTGATGAAAAGCGGAACGACGAGTGGTGTCGTCGGAGCGTCGATAGCGATTAGTTCGCTGACGGTTTGAGAGGTGGAGCTATAGCCCTCCCACCGTATAGCTGCGAGTACGACGGTGGCAACATAGAGTAGTGAAGACAAGATACCGCAGACGAGCAAGACCTTTCGTACCATTGTTCACCTCCGAGCCGACTTTGGCTTTGAGTTTTTTGCTTGCGCGCATACTACGCTACATAAGTGCGGCACCATCGGTTGCTATGATTCTTCTTGGTGTCGCGACATTGCTATGTCCGTCTAAGCTGTTTATTATACGGAAAGTTTCCATATATCTAATCTTATATAGGCTATTTCTACGGACTTTTTCCGTATAACACCCTACGTTTGACTGTTATACGAAAACTTTTTGTATAACTCCTTGTGTGGGGTGATTAGCTAGAAACTTTCCGTAAGATTACAGCTTTATTCCCAGCTTTCTAATTCTCGAATCCAGGTTTGCATCAAGGCGATCGCTTGAGTCCGACGAGCCTCAAATGTGGCAGCAATCCAAATAAATAGCAATCCGACTACAATTCCAATTGCCCATAGTAGTAAAGAATAATTATCGATAAATAGCCAAAGCTGACGCAAGACTTTTGTAATAAAAGTTAGCGTACCGACATATAAATAAGCGCGGGTGCGAACTACGATTCCTGCTAAAATTAAACCTATACCCAGAAAGATAGTTAAAATTCCTTGCCACAAGCTGTTATCTGATTGGTACAAAGCTGTCAGACAAAATAATCCTACAGCTAAAGTGCGGAGAATGTGACGCTTTTCCTTTTCGGTAGGCGATCGCAATGTTGGATCGACTTGGGCAACATACAGCAACGAACTACTCAATACGGAAACATACCACAAAGGATCGGTGAACTGCCAATTTTGAATCAGTCGAATAATTGCCCAATCAGCTAAAACAATACTTATATAACTGAGACGAATCTTATTTTCTACTCTTGCTAACCAAGCGTAAAAAGCAGCGACGATAAATAAGCCTTGAATTGAAATTTCACTAAATGTAAGCAAGACAATTACCCCTGGTAAAACAGTAGCAGAACGCTGCCACGGTTGTTTCGACCATCCCCAAGTTTGCCAAGGTAAGGAGTATAAAAGGTAGGCGTAGACACAAGCGATCGCGGCTGACCAACTTAGCAGTGCAGATAGGGGTAAAATTCGATTTAAAAGGTGGGCGATCGCAATTGTGAATTGTATGACTCCCAAATAAACCCAAAAATTGTGATTCCGTCCTTGCCAAGCTGCATAAGCTGCTAATACTACTGTGACTAATAGCCAAAGATTGCTGCCAAAATTACTTAAATTTACTCCTAATGCTAGTAGGGAAAAAAAACTGCCAACTCCCCAGTGAATATGGGTAATTCCAAGTAATTCTTGAGGAGCAAGCCTCCAATAGAATAGTAACCAGCGCGAACAGAAACAATATATAATTGCGATCGCACAGGCTAGGGCTGATAGTAAGACTATGCCATCCCCTGCTTGCCCTCCTTTGGATTGGATCAATTGATAAATTAAAAGTTCGTATGCCGCAAAGGAAATACCAAATACAGATATAAATGTAATTGGTTTGAGCAGAGGTAAACGCCTTCCAACACCAATTCCCACTAATGCGCCTGCTAACGTGTAAAGTCCTGTGTAGGCAGTAAATGTATAGTGGGCGAAGATTAATCCTATAACTGCATATATAAGCGAGATAACGTGCCAACTAGAAAGGTAAGGTAAGGCAGAACGACGTACCCACCAATCACCACCTAATTGCGTTGCTAGTCCTAATCCTAAATTAGCGATCGCAATATTTATAAAAGACGGTACACTCCACCATACGATACTAGCTACTACTAATTCTGTACCCCAAGCAATCCCATAAAAACCTAAATTTGTCGGCTGTTCCCAGTTACGATAAGTAATTGCTCCTGTGGTTATAACTGCTGCAAAAATTATGTATAAATCTTGTATGGGGTAAACTTCTAGCCTACCTAAAGTTAGCAAAGTTAAATTAATTATACTCAGCGCGATCGCCCAACCGTCTAATACTGGGGTATAAATTCCCGTGGGGATAAATCGCCGTAACATCCACAACCCCCATAAAGCAACGCCAATCCATGTTGGTAACCAATTGAGGGGAACCCCCCAAATTTGCCACAGGCAAGTTCCCGCAAAACTCAAGCCAAATCCAATAGTTATTGCTGCGGCAAGTTGCGATCGCAATTTTTGCGTGTTGAATAACATTAAACTGGTGGCGACTGCCGTACTTATCAATAAAGGAGTTACTCTAGCTTCAGTTAAAATTTGGGCTAGAAGTAAGGCAACAACACTCAGCCAATTTGCTAATCTTGCTTGAGGAATGGTACGACTACCGAGAAATGTGAGACAGGCGGGAGTAACTAGCCAAATTAATCCCCAATATAAATTCGATGCTATGAGTAAGGGATAACTCAATCCGGCTAAGACTAAACCGATATACCACGCACTACGCTGCCAGATTGGATGCGTAAGGGCGCACGGCTGTGCGCCCCTACATGCAAACCCCCATTCTGCTATCATCCCAATTAATAAAATAACTGCCCAGAATTGAGAATTGAGATTGGGAAAACTCCAGCCTATCCATGCATATAAAGTTAATATTCCAGTGACGTGCGTGAGATAAATTAACCATGCAACCGGAGTAGGGCGCTGACGCAGAACAATTATTAAGGTAAGAGTAGAAGCTAATAAGTAGAGCGATCGCATCAAGGGATGGAATAAACTAACTAAGGCAAGGATAATTCCTAAAATCAATGCCATGCCTTCGGTGTAGTTAGCTAAATTTGGTTGAGAGGCACGCCGCAACCGCGAGGCAACAATTAAGGTGACAATAATATAAGGAAAAAGCGCCAGTCCGATGAGTTCTCCTGGGAGTAAATTTCCCCCAGCGATTTGAGTAGCAAAGGCGATAATTTGTTGCCTCCCTGCAATGGGAATCAGCCGCCATAGCAAACAGTAAGCCTGCAATCCAACAAAAAATAGGGCGAGTAAATCCCATACTTGCCAAAGTCTTTGCAGATGATTTGCTAATAACCAGATACCTAAAATACTAACTGCGATCGCTTGCCAAGGCGGTTCGACATTGACAGCGACTATCCAACCCAATACTAATAACCCGATACCCGTGCGAGTCAATAGAGGTTGTACCTGACGGCGAGTTAACCAACAAAGTACCCAGCCGCAAATCCCTAACGCCAGTCCAATTGCATCTATGGGTACGCTTGCACGTAGAATTCCCCTAGCAAAAAGCAGTAAGGTGGCAATCGCCAGAACAACGCCACTCATCCCTAAATCGATTAAACTTGCCTGACGTTTTTCTCCCCGATGCCATAATACTCCTGCTGTCCCTACCGTACCGCT
This sequence comes from Chroococcidiopsis sp. CCALA 051, assembly GCF_003015105.1. Lineage (NCBI taxonomy): Bacteria > Bacillati > Cyanobacteriota > Cyanophyceae > Chroococcidiopsidales > Chroococcidiopsidaceae > Chroococcidiopsis > Chroococcidiopsis sp. CCALA 051. The sequence goes on from NZ_PYCI01000034.1 coordinate 7,233, forward strand.
ATAGATGGCGATGAGGGGAAAACTAGGTATTATCCAACCTAATTGCAGCCAACTCAGTGCAACAGTATTCACTCTAATCGGTAGTGCTGCTTGCAGTAACGTCCAGGCGATCGCAGATAAACTTAAAATTGCGATCGCTCCTACTATTAATCCCAATCCATCCCACCACAACTGAAACCCATCGATTGCCCAGAAGTTAACTGGAATTAGGGATAGGGTGGTGACTTGTAAAATCCTACTTGTCAAACTTAGATTCGGTCGTTGTCGCGTCCACCAGTAAGCGAACCAAAATGCTAAGGTGTAGCCGAATAAAATGGCATATTGTCCGACTGCGGAAAAGTTCTGCCACTGACTCGCAGCTAGTACCCCAGAGGATACGACTACCATAAACACGCCTAGAAATAGCAGCCACACGACGCTAATTTCTTCCATCAGGGAAGATAAAATTCGGCTGAGTATGGGTGCGGGACGAGTTCTCGCTGGAAGTGTTTCTGTTGCTGGTGTGGTAATAAAGTCTGCTTGAGGAGTTACTTCAGGTACGGGTAAGGCACAAACTAGGTAAGTGCGACAAATTTGGATAACTTGAGTTTCAGAAAGCAACCCCAGGCGCAACCACAGATCTAATCCTTCTAACAACTGGGGTTGTGTAGCTGGTATTGTTAGTTTTATCTCGATTCGCTCTGGTTGTGAGGTCATGGCTAGCTATCTCAGCGCATACCTCATCATGCCGATTGTAGGGAAATTTAACTCTCGGTAAATGTGCTAGTTTTTAAGTTGGCGATCGAATGATCGTGTCGCGCAAAGACGCATACGCGCAGCGTTCTCGTAGAGTAGGCGCTAAGCTGAACTCCCGCTTTCTCCTTTTACGACTGCCGCACCAATTAAATGTGCTAATCTTAGGGCTTCTGGTACGTGACCGCGATCGCTTAATCTGTGTAATACAGCTGAGATCACATCTGGATCTTCTCCGCAGACTTGAAAGAAAAATGGCGGATATGCGTGAACTTTTCCCGCACGGCGCATCAGTTCTAAACGGCGATGGGGTTGGGGTAAGCGTTGTAGTGCTGTTTCTATCTTTGTCATGTTTGGTTGTCGGCGCATGACGGTAACGCAGGGGATTTGCAATTTGTCTGCAAGTTTGGGTAAGTCGATGATGTTAAAGCCACCAAAGCCGATTCCATCCAATAGCAATATGTGGAGTTGAGGCAGAAATTTTTTGCCTAAAAGTAACTGACAGATTGTATCTGTAGCGTTCCAGCCGTCTTGTCGCACTTTTCCCCATACCATCCCTTCAAATCGCGTCTCTGCACAAATAACACCGACGATTGAGACACTGCTACTGCGTCGGCGCACGAATGGCGCATCGTCAAAACCGATAACGCGAATGGTGCGATCGCGTGCTAGTAATGTTTCTAGTTTCACTGGGTTTGCAGTACTTTGTTTCTAGAATTATTGAAACGCAGTTATGCAAATGAATATAGATGTGCGAAGCAATATATTTTCAGTATTGGATTACATCAAAAAAATACCCAAATTTAGGATGCTATACCTAAATATTTCGATAAATCATTTAGATACCCAGAACAAGTTAATTATACCCAAATCTGGGTGAGAAACTCTTTAAACGCGATCGAGCGAAGATTCAGTCAATTGAATACCTAAAGTATGCTGTTTATACCCAAAAGTCAAAGAAAATCAATTTTCTACATTAGATTATCTCGTTTTGATACCCAAATAGTGTAGTCTATACCTGATAATTCTCTAATACTTGTTGTCTCTGTACTCTCGCTTGTATACCTAAAACACGAAATAAATACCCAATAATGAAGGCAAGTAAAGGTTCGGTTGTTGTAGAAAGTTTTAAGGATAGGCTAAGACTACGTTGGCGAGTTTCGGGAAAGCGGTATTGTTTATCTCTAGGATTGCCAGATACTCAAGAGAGTCGAATGTTGGCAGAGTTGAAGGCGCGTCAGATTGAGTTGGATGCGATTGCTGGTAATTTTGACACCACTCTGACTAAATACAAACCCCAAAGCTTAGCTGAAAAACCAGTTAGTGACGCGCAACTTCTTACTTGTGCCGAATTATTCCAACAGTTTATGGAGTATAAGTCTCAGTCTTTACATCCCAGAAGTTTAGATCGGTACAAGACAACTCTGAAATACCTGCACCAGTTTTACTATCGAGAGGATGAGACGCGGAAATTACTAGCCGCACAAAACGCGATCGCAATTCTACATACTCATGCAGAACAATTCAATGCTTGGCTCAAAAGTAAAAATGCCGAACGCGCCAGGAAAGAAAGGCTGATTTTACTCAGTGCTTGTTGGAGTTGGGGAATAACGAAAGGTTTTGTGGAAGCGAACCCCTGGAAAGATTTACAAAAGCAGGTGGAGTCAGCACCCAAACAACCACTCAAACCATTTACACAAGAGGAAGTTAAGGCAATTCTCGCTGCTTTCAAAACTCACCCTCAATACAAACACTATGCCGATTTTGTCGAATTTTTATTTTTAACTGGGGTACGAACCACTGAGGCGATCGCTTTACGTTGGATGCATATTAGCTCTAATATGTCAAGTATTTGGATTGGAGAATCTATCAGTCGGGGTGTCCCTCAAACAAGTAAAGCTCGCTCTATTCCCTTAAATGACAGAATTAGATTATTGCTTCAAACTAGAAAGCCTGAAAATCATTTACTAGAAGATCTTATCTTCCCTAGTCCTGAAGGATTACCGATTGACGATCGCAATTTTCGCAACCGTGCTTGGGTGAAAATGTTGGAGTTGGCTGGTGTGGAGTATCGCAAACCTTCCAATACAAGACACTCGTTTATTTGTATGTGTTTGAGTGCGGGTGTAAATCCTGCTGTGGTGGCTCAAATTACTGGTTGCGATCTGCAATCTCTCGATCGCGATTATGCTGAGTATATTCCTTCTTTGCCTACGCTGCCAGATTTGTTTGGTAATGGGTAATGGGTAATTGGTAATTGGTAATGGGTAATTGGTAATTGGTGATTCCATTTCAATTTGGGTTCGGGCGGGTTTTGAATGAATATTTGCTGTTGGAGTTATTAATTTATCTGCTAAACCCGCCCGTACGATTCTCCTTCAATCAATGCTGCTAATAATCCGGTAACTTCGGCTTGGTGATTTTGGCGATTGTCGTCGTAAACCATTAATGTATCTAACCTGGCATGACGAGATAATTTCTGTACCATGCGAACGTTTCCACCTGTTGCATCCAATGCAGCTGTAATTCCAGAGTGTCTGACTCTGTGGGGACTGAGGCGTTTTTTCAATCCTGCTGTTTCTGCCATTGCCTGTACGATCTTATATATAGCAGTACCTGTGAGGCGATGCCCGTAACTGGCGCGATCGAGTGCAATAAATAATGGTTCGTTACGCTTAACCTTACTGCGATCGCACAACCATTCTTGTAATGCTGCTACTGTAGACTCAGATAAACTAATTGTCTCGGCTTGTGTTCCTCGACCTTTTCCATATATAGTTAGCGATCGCCTGTCTGGATCGAAGTCACTTACATTCGCTTTAACTAATTCTCCGCGTCTCAAGGCATTATCCCACAGCAATCGTAATATCGCATAATCGCGTTTGCCTTTAAGCGAGTTGCGATCGACAATATCTAACACCTGACGATACGCTTCTAAACTCACTCCACTCGTATCGCGATAAGCCTTAACTTTCTCTCCAGCAATATCATCCAAACTGTAATCGCACATCCCAATTTGACGTGCGTAGTTAACTAAAGATTTTATTGCGGCTAATCGACGGTTAATTGTTGCTTCCGATAAATTGCGATCGATCAGAACTGCCTTATATTTAAGTACTAAGGCTGTTGCATTAAATCGAGAAAGTTGGAGAAATTCGGCAATCAAATTGCGATCTGGTTCAACTCCTGCCATCGTGACGAAGAAATCTTTTAAATCTTTAGCATAGGCGCGACGAGTATTTTCGCTGCGCTTATTTGCCAATAAATTTCCCAAAATATCTTCTTGGGGTTGAATGTTGAAACTCGATTTAGGGGCTGTCAGCCGACTTAATTGGCTCATGGTTACGATAATGTGCCTTTCCGTAACCTACTATAACTCCCATATATCAATATGTCTAGGATTTTGAGAAGCTCAGCACAGCAAAAGTCTATGTTAATAGCTCACACCTATGAGGCGCTCAACTTGGACGGATACATCAGGAAAGGCTAGAGGGGTAATAGTACCTGTAGTTAGTGTTAGTTCGGTGTTGTACTGCCCATTTTTGAGGTCGCGAAATACTTGCAAACATCGATCTTTGAGGTTAACAACCCAATATTCAGTAATACCTGCTTCTGCGTAGATATCTTTTTTTTCACCTAAATCTTTATTTAAGGTGCTGTTAGAAAATTCGATAATCCAGAAAATATCTTCAGGGTAAGGATGGTGTTCTAGGTAAACTTCACCTAAGGGTTTGACAATGGCAATGTCGGGGGCAGGTTCGGAATTATTTGGCAGAGTTACAGGTTTAGCATCGCGGATTTTTGCCCGTTCGCCGAGTAGCGTACGGAGATAATCGGCGGCTTCTGTGTTGTAGTAGGCGTGGGGTTCTCGTTCTGGGGGCATAATAATGAGGTCACCGCGCCATAATTCTAGGGGCTGGTCATCAAAAATGCCTGCTTCTATTGCTCGGTGATATCGTTCAATTGTCCATTTGTAGGTAGTTACAGCCATGACAACCGTTTAGACAACAGAGTTAGTTCGATCTTAGTCTAGTAGCCAGGTTTCTCAACCCCTGAAAAGATTTGGATTATTACCGAAGCGATTATTAGAAACAACAAAGCTAGTTGTTCGTCATAACTATTTTGTAACTATTTTGACTGAAAGCGGATTTGTTGCAGCGATCGGATGCTGCTAATAATTTCAAAATCGCGATCGTCGTGAATTAGAATTAATGCGTAGTCTAAAGCCAATTGAGCAATACAGCAGTCAATCGGACTACGTACAGTTAATCCTTGTCTGCGTAATTCAAAGTATATGCGTGCAGCCGCTTGCCAAGATTCAGAACTTAATTCCACATAATCTTGGGCTTGCAAGTAGCTGTGTAATAATCTCCACTCGCGATCGTCTCGACATCCTTGTAACAGTTCTAACTGGCTGAAACGAGTTAGAATCACATCGCGATCGCTAATGATTGATTGAAGCTGCTGGCGTACAAGTCCTGTTTTATCTCGAAATACACTTACCCAAACAGATGTATCAATCAGCAGCATGGCGGGGTGTTCTGAGTGCTTTAGGATCGTAATCATCGTAGAACTCAAGTTTTCCAGCCAAATCGAGTAAATTTTTCTTTTTTTGGGAGCGAATTAATTCTTGCAGTGCTAGATGCAACAGTTCCTTTTTAGTACGGACGTTGGTAAGTCGAAAGGCTTCTTCAACTAATGTATCGTCAAGCTCAACGTTGGTTCGCATCGTTATGTGTATAATGTGTTTTTATGGGTGTATTATACACAAAAAATCTTTTCGTAGTATCTTCTACAAAAGAATCAAATGCCTATGTTTGCTCAATTTCTCCCTCAGCTTGTCACGCAACTAACTGAAGTAACATCGATCGCATTAGCTCAGAATATACGGCAACAAGCGATCGCCACTCCATTATCTCCAGAAGCGATCGCAACCACATACGTCAGACAAGGTAGTGGAGAAATCCCCATATTATTAATTCACGGTTTTGATAGTTCCGTGTTAGAGTTTCGTCGATTATTACCACTATTAGCAGCTCATCACGCAACTTGGGCAGTAGATTTATTCGGTTTTGGGTTTACCGACAGAGTTGCAGAAGTCAAAATAACTCCTGACGCGATTAAGACTCATCTATATTATTTCTGGAAAACTCTGATTCAAAAGCCTGTAATTTTAGTCGGTGCGTCGATGGGAGGCGCAGCAGCCATAGATTTCACGCTGACATATCCAGATGCGGTGCAAAAGTTAGTCTTAATTGATAGTGCTGGAGTAGCTGGTGGTTCGGTGATGAGTAAATATATGTTTCCACCACTAGATCGTTTAGCGACTGAGTTTTTAAAAAATCCTAGAATCCGTCATAGTATTAGTCGTGCTGCTTATAAAAATAAGACACTTGCTTCCATTGACGCTCAAGTCTGTGCCGCACTGCATTTAGAATGTTCTCAGTGGAGTCAGGCGTTAATTGCTTTTACCAAGAGTGGTGGATATAGTTCCTTTAAAAACAGACTTAACCAAATCCAACCACCAACACTAATTTTATGGGGAAAAGACGATCGGATCTTGGGTACTACCGATGCTTATAGATTTAAACGCGCGATCGCCCAAAGTCAACTGATTTGGATTCAAGATTGCGGACACGTTCCTCATCTAGAACAGCCACAAATGACAGCGCAACACATTTTAGAATTTGTCGATTCTACTCTACCGTGTGACCAGTAGCCGTAATAGCTTGTTTAATGGACTCTTCAGACTGTGCGCCTTCCACTTTAACAGTCTTAGCCGAGACATCCACATCAACTTGAGCATCTGCATCCACAGATTTAACCGCTTTGGTAATTGTTTCTGCACAGCCATCGCAGACAATACTCGGAACCTTCAGTTGCAGTGACATAACTATAAAACTGAATTCTACTCAAGTTTAGAGTATCAGATTTATGCTTCAAGTTGAATATATAGGTATAACTCTCAATTTCTGGGTATAAACAGGATGTAGGCTAATAAAGCGCGTTAAAGCTGCTGTGTTATCTGCCTAGCAATACCATGTCTGCGAACAGTAAATGGTGTATCAAATGCGGTATAAACCCCTGCTTGAATAATCGGATTGAGAATACCAACTATAGCCTCAGCATCATCAGCTTGGACTTCCCGAATTAACAGTTCCATGTCAGGTTTTCTCCTCACACCTTGATTTACTGGGTATTTTGTATGTTATTTAGGTATATTTTTGATGTAGTCGCAATACTGCAATAACATACAGCATCGTATCCAAGCGCGATCGCTTTCGTTATACTTGTATAACAAATAGGAGTACGAATATGGGACTAATAGCTGTCCGACTAGACGCAGAAACTGAGGCGCGGTTAGCTGAAATTGTGGCGCACGAACAAGCAGATAGAAGCGAGACAATTAGGAGAATCATCAATCAGAAGTGGTTAAGCCTGCAAGCTGGTAAGCAAACACTAGCAGAACGCATGGGAAGAGAACCCCACTTATTTGATGGAGTGCCAGATTTGTCAGAACGGAAAGCGCGTAAACGCTATATTGCCAAACGATTGCTGGAAGAAAATCCCGAATGAGTTACTATCCGATTTTTCTAGTAGATACGGGTATACTTGTCGCTTTCTTTAATCGGAGCGATCGCTATCACGCTCAAGTCTACCCATTCATGATGAACTCTACCAGCATTGTGTTAACTACCATAGCTTGTATCACAGAAGCTCTGCACTTGCTACCTTCAAACCCAGCGATCCAGAACGATTTATTGTTAATGGTGGCACAGGAAATAATCGCGATCGAACACCTGCAACCAAACGATTTCACTCGTATTGTAGAATTAAATCTTCAATATGCGGATCTGAAGCCAGACTTTGCCGATCTTGCCTTGGTAACTATATCAGAAAGATTAGATATTCCGGCGATCGCCACATTAGATGCAGACTTTGATATTTACATACGCTACCGCAAACAACCATTCGATCGCGTATTTTGTCCTAGCTAATTTTGGGTATTAATCCCGCACATTAGGTATAAACAAAAAAGTTAAAAGTCTTGAATTCCGAGTTCCGAATTCCGAATTCCGAATTTTCCCCCTACTCCCTATTTTTAATGCAACTGAAATACTACCACCAACAACAATCCTGCTTCCCCGGCAACTACCTCAACGACTTATGGGGAGAAATTCAAGCGTGTCCCTACTTTACTACCAACAACCTCAACCGTGACTTCGTAGGAACTAAAGGATTTTCTGTAGTATTTCAGCGTGCTGGAATAGCAGAAGTAGAACAAAAATTTCCCTACTTCAAACCATATATCAATCTAGCTCTGCGATCGGATTGTAATGCCTTTTACCTCAATCCCTTACTCCTAACCGCAGGCTCCCGTGTCGATCCGCATATCGATCGCTCCTTACGTTCCTATTGTAAAACCATCGAACCACCCGCTGTTGTCAGCGTCCTCTACGTGCAACTACCACCAGATATGCAAGGGGGAGAATTAGTATTGCGCTGCGATAAACGTCAAGTCGGACAGATTAAACCACAAGCTAATACATTAGTATACTTTCAGGGCAATTTGACCCATTCCGTCAATCCCGTACAAACCCCAGGAAAGCGCCTCAGCTTAGTTTGCGAACAGTATAATTTGAGCGAGTCCGAACTGCGGGAAATTCCAAAGTTTATTGTCGAGTCAAGAGTGAATCAGTCTTCAAAGAGAAAAAAGTAGTTTTGGGTATATTCACCGTCTTTTGGGGATGTAATTGATTTATTCTATTTAGATTAATCTTGAGCTTCTTCAATAGTTTCAATGACTGCTAAACCAATTTTAGAAGCTGCAAGTAATAGCACCACTGAGATGAGATAAGCTATTACTAAAAGCTGAAGCGCACTTTCAAAGAAAATGTATGAATTCATGAAAATCCCTCCTAAATATTAGGATTATATGGCTATACTTTTACCGTATTCCTCTACTAAATTGCATATAAATTTGAAGCGAGTATTTACAACTTGCTGGAAAACAAAAAGATAGGAAACAAAGTTATAGAGCTGAAACTTTGATTTCACATTCGACTACAATTTAACTTAAAAAAGTGACAGAACTGGAACAAAAAAGTAACAAAACTGGGAAAGTTGCGATCGCCCGCTATCAATCCTCAACTATCCAAATAACATGCGGCAAAAATCTAGAGCCACTGATAAATCGCTAGTTTGCTGCAAATATTCAACAGTTGGACGATCGATCGTAATTAAATCGATCCCCAATTCAGCAGCCACAGTTCGCTTCACATCCTCTCCTCCAGGCGCACCAGAAGCTTTAGTCACCACTACAGAAATATTCCATTGTCGCCACAAAGCCGCCTCCAAAGCTGCCGAAATTGGCGGACGCAGGCAAATTAAGCGATCGTTAGTAAACCCAGCCTTCACAGCAGATTCTAATGCGATCGCGCTAGGTAAAATACGAGCAAATAAAGTTGCTTTATCCTGCCAAGCTTGAAACAAATGCAAAGGACGATAACCTACAGTTAGTAACACCCGTCGTCCCTGTAAATAGTTTCCCGACAGCAAAGATTCAAAACTATTTAATGTTATTCTTCTCCCCTGCTCCCCTGCTCCCAGCTCGTCCCTGTTCCCAGCTCCCTTGAAAACAGGACGCTCGTACCGCAAATAGGGAATTCCCAACTTTTGACAAACTGCGATCGCACTTTGGGAAATTTCCACAGCATAGGGATGGGAAGCATCTAATACGCCAATTATCCCTTGCTGTTGTACAAATGCTTCAATCTCCAAACAGGTAAAACGCCCCACCCACACTTGCAGACAAGCCGCATCGGGGTAGAGCGCGCGAGCTGATTCCGTTGTGACAGAAATTATACACGGCAAATTAGCCCGTGCGATCGCCTCAGCCAATTGAGCGCTTTCCTGCGTTCCACCAATGAGCCACAGAGGAGTGAGGAGTGACGAGGAGCCAGTGCGCTCTTGCGGTTCCTCGACTTGAAACATCTGGCGTTGAGGAGTGAGGGAAATTTTAGACTTTAGATTTCGGATTTGAGAGTGAATCTCTCCCTTGTCCCCCTTGTCTTCCTTGTCCCCCTTCTGTCTCCTTTCCATCATCCCTTCAGCGCTCTTCTAAAATTCTGGCGATAAGACTTATTCGCCACGAGCAAAGCAGGCCACAGTAGAGATAATCTTAGCCTGTTAGTAAAAGAGCGAGAAAAGTTAGTTCGGTGAAATCCAGTCCAGAACTTCCAAACACCACCGCCATAAGCTAAGACTAATAACAAAGTAATTAAACTACTCATTCCGAATCTACCTCTACAGTTATCAGTTATCAGTTATCAGTGACCAGTGACCAGCGATCGGTAATTTCTCCTCTGCTTGCCTTGTCTCCCTTGTCTCCCTTGTCTCCCTTGTCCTCACACCCCACACCCTACACTCCACACCTTCTCTCAGTTTAGCTGACACAATTGATACCGCTTCTAGCGCCAATGCAGTTGCTTGAATGCCCGTAGCATGATTAGTTGGAAAGCGTGGTAGGTAGAATCCATCAAGCTTGTTGGTGGGATGTAACCTGTGGGAGTGCCGCAAGTGGGAGAGACATAGGAAACTAGATAAAGACTAGCGTTGCTCGAAGTGTTGGCTTTACACCACTAATGGGTGGAACATCTAAGGAGGAATTATGCGCGCAGTACTGATGGCTGGAGGATCTGGAACGCGGCTTCGACCGCTGACTTGCGATCTTCCTAAACCGATGGTTCCAGTGCTGAATCGACCGATCGCAGAACATATTATTAATCTGCTCAAACGGCATCAGATTACAGAAGTGATTGCCACTCTACACTACTTACCTGACGTAATGCGCGACTACTTTCAAGATGGTAGCGACTTTGGCGTACAGATGACTTATGCCGTTGAGGAAGATCAGCCGCTAGGAACGGCAGGCTGCGTCAAAAATATCGCAGAATTGCTCGATCGCACGTTTTTAGTGATTAGCGGTGACAGCATCACAGATTTTGACCTCACCGCAGCCATAGAATTTCACAAACAGAAAAAATCGAAAGCCACTGTAGTTTTAACCCGCGTTCCCAACCCAATTGAATTTGGTGTAGTAATTACAGATGAATCGCAACGCATCCGCCGCTTTTTAGAGAAACCTTCTTCTAGCGAAATTTTTTCCGACACGGTAAATACTGGTACTTACATTTTGGAACCAGAAGTATTGGAATATCTGCCAGAAAATCAAGAAAGTGACTTTTCTAAAGAATTATTTCCCTTATTACTAGAAAAAGACGAGCCAATGTACGGCTACATCGCTCAAGGCTACTGGTGCGATGTCGGTCACTTAGATGCCTATCGAGAAAGCCAGTACGACGCACTCGATCGCAAAGTCAAACTCGACTATGCCTACGAGGAGCGGTCTTCAGGAATTTGGATAGGACAAAATACTCACATCGATCCGACTGCCAACCTAGAAGCCCCTTGTTTAATCGGTGATAATTGCCGCATTGGAGCCAGAGTTCAAATTTCTGCGGGTACGGTCATTGGCGACAACGTTACCGTTGGCGCTGATGCCAACCTGAAGCGCCCGATTGTCTGGAATGGAGCGCTGATTGGAGATGAGGCGCACTTGAGAGCCTGCGTTATTTCTCGCGGTACGAGAGTAGACCGTCGCGCTCACGTCCTTGAAGGCGCGGTAGTGGGTTCCTTGTCCACCGTGGGAGAAGAAGCCCTGATCAGTTCCAGCGTCAGAGTTTGGCCCAGCAAGCAAATTGAATCGGGCGCGACGTTAAATATTAACTTAATTTGGGGTCACACCGCTCAGCGCAACCTTTTTGGTCAGCGAGGCGTAACGGGATTAGCAAATATTGACATTACACCCGAATTTGCGGTCAAACTGGGAGCCGCCTATGGTTCGACATTAAAACCAGGGGCGCAGGTGACAGTTTCCCGCGACCAGCGCAGCATTTCTCGCATGGTCACGCGATCTCTGATTGCGGGATTGATGTCAGTCGGGATCAACATTCAAAACCTCGATGCTACCGCAATTCCAATGGCGCGAACTGTAATCTCAACGATGGGAGTGTCTGGAGGCATTCACGTTAGAGTGCATCCCGATCGCCCAGATTACATTTTGATTGAATTTATCGACCCCAAAGGCATCAATATTTCTAAAGCTCTAGAAAAGAAAATTGAAGGGGCTTATTTCAAAGAAGACCTGCGGCGCGTACAAATTCACGAAATCGGTAATGTCGTCTATCCGACCCAAATGGTATCTACCTACTGCACTGCCTTTGAAAAGCACCTCAACGTCGAAGCGGTTCACCACAGCAACTCTAAAGTAGTAATCGACTACTCTTATGCGGTGACTGGGGCAGTCCTGCCGCAAATGCTAGCTAAATTTGGCTGCGATGCAGTGGTGTTAAATGCTAGCCTCAAACCAACCGCCGTCAGTGCCGTAGAGAAAGAAGCATTACTGATGCAACTCGGTCACGTCGTCGAAGCACTCAAAGCTAATTTCGGCGTGCAGGTATCGGCGAATGGCGAACAAATGACCTTAGTAGATGAAGCAGGTATCCCAATTCGGGGTGAAATGCTGACGGCTTTGATGGTCAACATGATGCTGACAGCACACCCCAGAGGCACTGTCGTCGTACCCGTTCACGTTTCTAGCGCTGTCGAGCAAATTGCCCGTCGCCACGATGCGAAAATCATTCGTACCAAGGCAAACCCCACCGCCTTAATGGAAGAATGCCGTCGCACGCCAAATGTAGTTTTAGGCGGAAGTGGAGAAACAGGCTTTATTTTCCCGCAATTACATCCAGGGTTCGACGGGATGTTCTGCATTGCCAAGCTAATCGAAATGCTGACTATTCAAGAGCGATCGCTTGCCGCTATTCGCACCGAACTCCCCCGCGTCTACCACAAATCTTATACAGTCCGGTGTCCTTGGACGGTCAAGGGAGCTTTGATGCGACATCTTGTCGAAACCCATCCAGCAGAAAGACTCGAACTGACCGACGGTGTAAAGATTCTCGATCGCCATGAAGATAATTGGATTTTGATCTTGCCAGATGCAGGGGAACCAGTGGTACATTTGTTCGCAAATAGTAACGATCGAGATTGGATAGATGAATCCCTGCGGGAATACCGCCACCGCGTTCAAGAGTTCGTGGAACAAGAACAAGGAGTGGAGCCATCCGTCTCATCTCTTGAAGGACTAGAGGCAAAATAGGGATGAAGTATAAAGGAGAAGTGAGTTGAAAGTAGACGGTTAACCGTCTACTTTCAACCACCAATAACGACTCCCTACACCCTACACAAAGGAGACGAAGACATGAACAGCTGTATTTTGATGGCAGAAATTAAAGAAGAGCCGCAACTACGTCACGTCAATAACGACAACCTGCTGGCGATCGCCGAAATGATGGTTAGTATTCCTGGGCTACGGGCAGAAGACCCCCCAGCGACTCTAAGAGTTGTCGGTTGGGGCAAAATGGCAGACGAAATTCAGCAAAACTACCACAAAGGCGATCGCGTCATCATTGAAGGTCGTTTAGGTATGAATACTGTAGAGCGACAAGAGGGTTTTAAAGAGAAACGCGCTGAATTAACCGCACAACGCATTCACAGGCTGGATGGTGTTAACCTCATGTCTTCTGCCACCGAACGGGAAGAAACAAGTAGCTACACCCCACCAGCACCCCAGCCGCGTGCTTCAGCGCCAGTCGAAAGACAACCCACCCCTGTCGCCGTAGCCGCACCTCAAGAGTCACCCAAAGCGCCTGTAGAAGTCGATGAGGATGATATTCCGTTTTAACTGGTAATGGGTAATGGGTAATGGGGAAGTCAAAAGGCAAAAGTTAAAAGTCAAAACTAGGAGTCAGGAGCCAGAAGAATTCAAACATTCACGAGTTATTTCTCTCGTCTCTCGCCTCTTGCTTAACTCACCAACTACCAATTACCAATTACCAACTACCAAGCGGTGCTGTTAAGATCCAGTTAATTTATCGATCGCCCCGCTAACTCCTATGAGTGATGTCCTCACAGTTCGCGATTTACACGTAGAGTTTGCTACAGATGACAATAGACTCATTAAAGCTGTTAACGGCATTTCGTTTGAACTGAAGCGGGGGCAAACCCTGGGAATTGTAGGGGAATCGGGTTCGGGAAAATCAGTCACGTCCTTGGCGATGATGGGACTGATTCCGACTCCTGGGAAGGTGACGGGGGGACAAATCAAATTTTGGGCAGCAGACGGGCAGGCAGTAGATTTATTGCAACTATCTCCTGCCCAGATGCAGAAATATCGGGGCGATCGCTTGGCAATGGTGTTTCAAGAGCCGATGAGCGCCCTCAACCCAGTCTTTACAATTGGGTTTCAATTAACTGAAGCCATTCGCTTGCATCAAAACGTATCTCAAGCTGAAGCCCGTCGTCAAGCCACGGCACGGTTACAGGAAGTCAAACTTTTACCCAGTGACGAAGAGTTACAACAGAAATATTTCGCCACCGCCAAGCAACCAAATGCATCGTCAAGGGAAATTCAAACCTGGGTCAACCAACAAAAACTCGCCATACTCGATCGCTATCCCCACGAGCTATCAGGAGGGCAATTACAGCGGGTGACAATTGCAATGGCAATTTCCTGCAATCCCGCCATTTTGATTGCTGACGAGCCTACCACAGCCCTAGACGTGACCGTACAAGCGACGATTATGGACTTGTTGCGGGAATTGCGCGATCGCCGTCAGATGTCGATGATGTTTATTACCCACGACTTGGGATTGGTGGCAGAAATTGCCGATGCGATCGCGGTGATGTACAAAGGCAAAATTGTCGAGTACGGTGCGGTAGAGCAGATTTTCTCCCAACCCCAACACCCTTACACGAAAGGCTTATTAGCCTGTCGTCCGGCGCTAGATTCCCGACCGCAAAAACTCCTGACAGTTGCCGACTTCATGACTGTGAGGGAAACCCCTACGGGGGAATTGGAAATTGAGTCAAAACAACCGCATTATCCCGCCTTAATTACTTCAGAAGCCACTCACCAACGGGTAGAGCAATTACAACAACAGCCACCTCTATTAGAAGTCAAAAATCTTCAAGTTGGCTTTCCCATGCGTGGGGGTTTCGGTCGAGCGAAGCGCTATTTCATGGCAGTCAATAACGTTGAGTTTCAAGTGTATCCAGGAGAAACTTTAGGATTAGTCGGTGAATCTGGTTGTGGTAAAACAACTTTGGGGAGAACGATTTTACGGCTGATTCAACCGATGGGTGGGAAAATCTTTTTTGCGGGGAAAGATGTCACCACACTTAAAGGCGAACAGTTACAGCGACTCCGCCGAGAAATGCAAATCGTGTTTCAAAATCCATACAGTTCTCTCGATCCTCGGATGAAGATTGGCGATGCAGTGATGGAACCAATGTGGATTCATGGCACGAGTAAAACAACGAGACAGCGACGAGAAAGAGCCGCAGAATTTTTAGCTAAAGTTGGGATAGAACCTAAATTGATGAACCGCTATCCTCATGAATTTTCTGGCGGACAAAGGCAGCGAATTTGTATTGCTAGAGCGCTAGCTCTTTATCCTGAAGTTAAATTTATTATCTGCGATGAATCTGTTTCCTCATTAGATGTGTCGGTACAAGCACAGGTACTCAATCTTTTAAAAGAATTACAACAAGAATTAAAACTAACTTATATATTTATCTCTCACGATTTGAGTGTGGTAAAATTCATGAGCGATCGCATTTTGGTGATGAATCAAGGACAACTTGTCGAACAGGGAAGTGCAGAAACAATTTATTCCCAACCGCAACAAGAATACACGCGCAGATTAATCGCTTCTATCCCCACAGGTACGCCAGAAAGAATTCACCAACGTCAGCAACATATATCAGTGACCAGTGACCAGTGACCAGTTATCAGTTATCAGTTATCAGTGACCAGTGACCAGCGAGGTAATGTCTATCTAGTTATTAGTAGGGTGGGCAATGCCCATCTTAAATTAATACATTAAAATCTCTTTTTGAAAGTATGAAAGACAGCAAACCCTGAAGATCGGGAGATCGGTATCTGAAATCGGTAATTTTTGACTGGTAACAACATAAAAGTAGCTGTTCTCGCTTTTGAGTTCCCGCGATCGCCAGCGAGTTAGTCAAGTTTAAGATATTTTACAGTAGTAGCATGAAGACACCAGCGATCGCCCCCCAAAAGGAACTTCCGAGTAGAATTCCAAACAAAACTCCCCGAGTCGCGTAGGGATAGCAATCGATTTCAGTGCGCTCGATGAGACATTCACCGATGTGGCATTCAGATGTTTGCTCGGATAAGGTGGGATTTAAAGTAATTTCGCTCAGCATTACGTAACTCCAAGCCGAAATAATTTTTATTATTCGTTAGCCAAGTTCTAAGATTCAGCTATAACCTAAGCATAGACAACGAATGTGACTAATTTGTGAAACTTAAATGCGATCGAGATCGAAACGATGCGTATTTTAGTAGTCGAGGATAACGAACTCATTGCGGAGACATTAGCAGACGTGCTGCAAGACCAGCATTATGTCGTAGATATTGCCCTTGATGGAGAAGCTGGTTGGCAACAGGCGGAGGCTTTCGACTACGACTTGATTTTGCTAGATCTGATGTTACCTAAGCTCGATGGCATTAGTCTCTGCAAGCGGCTGCGTAGTTCTGGTTATGGAAAACCAATTCTGATGCTGACAGCACGGGACTCCTCAGCTGATAAGATTGTCGGTTTAGATAGTGGGGCTGATGATTACGTCATTAAACCTTTTGATGTCAACGAATTAGCGGCTCGCATCCGCGCCTTGTTACGTCGAGATAGTCCGGGGCGACAACCGATTCTCAGTTGGGGAGAGTTAAAGTTAGACCCCAGCACCTTAGCTGTCACCTATGGCTCCCAAGCAGTTAATGTCACTTCCAAAGAATATCAAATGCTGGAGTTGTTTTTGCGCAATCGCCAGCGGATCTTTAGCCAAGCTGAGCTTTTGGATCGCCTCTGGGCATTAGAAGATTCGCCGAATGAAGAAGTTGTGAGGGCGCACATTAAGCGCCTGCGCCACAAGCTGACAAACGTAGGAGTCCCGAAAGACGCAATCCAAACAGTCCACGGCTTGGGTTATCGCCTCAAGGAGCGATCGTGAATTCAAAAGCTCTCAGATACCGCTTGTTTGGCACGTATTTGGCAATTATGGCAGTGCTATTAGGTGCGTTTGCGGGAGTGACCTATTGGTTATTTGCTCGCAGTCTCTACTGGGATTTAGACCAGCAACTGACGGCTATGGCAAGAATTGCAGCCTTGAGTCTAGGCAAGCAGAAGCATCCTCAGATCGATTTGAATGATGATATTTGGGATGATTTAGAAATTCGCGGCGTGACATTGGAATGGTTCGATGCTAATGGTAAACCCTTGGCAACACAGGGAAGGCGTAGATCGTCGCTGCCCCCCCAAGTGTCTGACTCGGTGCAGCAAATTGGGCAGTTACGCCAGTTAACGATCGCCGTTCGTAGTCCTGACATTCAAAGAGCAGGACAATTGCAGGGCTATGTTCGAGTCAGTAAATCTCTCAGAACAGTGGATGAGTTGCTGGAAAAGTGGCGCTGGCGGTTGAGTCTCGGTCTGCTTACAGAACTGGGATTTGGTGGATTGGGTGGATATTGGCTGACGCGCCAAACAGTGCAACCGATCGAACAAAGTCTGATGCGAGTCAAATGGTTTACTGCCAACGCTTCTCACGAACTAAGAAGCCCTTTGACAGTGATTAAAAGTAATATCGGTTTGATTTTAAATCATCCAGAGCGAATTCATGCTGCGGATAAAAAAAGAATAGCAGCGATCGCCTGGGCTGCCGACCAAATGACAAACCTGATTGAGGATTTGCTCTTTCTCGCCCGCTCCGACCAAACTCAACAGATACCCCACTCAGCAAAAGCCCCTTTAGATCTGGAGCCAACATTAAAAAGTTTAGTAGAGTCCTTTGAACCCCAAGCTCAAGCAAAAGAAATTCTCCTAACATCAGATTTAACTTCAGGGCTATATGTATTGGGAGACATCGCTCATATCAATCGACTATTCTCTAACTTAATTGGCAATGCAATTCAATACACCCCAAAGGGCGGGCGAATTTGGGTAACAGCGCGGACTCAAGGCACGCAGATTCAAGTTGACGTTCGAGATACTGGAATTGGCATTGCGACAGAAGATAGGGATCGAATTTTCGATCCCTTTTGGCAGGCAGATGAGGCTCGCTCCTATCATTCAAGCGGCTATGGCTTGGGTTTAGCTATCGCCAAGACAATTACAACTCAGCACTCAGGCAAGATTTATGTCAACAGCGAACTGGGGCAGGGAACGACTTTCACAGTCGTTTTACCCCTGTCATTCTCAGTGATGTCTTAGCGCAATACCTCAATTGCCCTGTTTGGTAACTCCGATTGTGTCGTTTTGACCGGAAAGCGAAAGACAGCAACGATCGCTCTCATCGTAAACACAAACATTGTCAACGCACCGATCGCAAAAATAATATCACCTGGAATCCGCAACCATACAGTCCATCGCATCCACGGGCTACTAATCACCTCAGCACTACGAGCATACCAAGTGCCGTGTTCGATCGACTGCGCCAATTGGTAGAAGCCATTGGGAATTAGTCCTAAAACTAGCATTCCAACTAAACCGCCATTAATCGTCCAGAAGCTAAAACGCAAGAGCCGCTCGTTCCAAGCCTGTTCTGGCACAAATTCCCGCAAGGCAAACAACATCAGCGCTAGAGCTAGACAACCATACACGCCAAACAAAGCAGAATGGGCGTGAATTGGAGTCGTGTTCAGTCCTTGAGAGTAATACAAGACAATCGGAGGGTTAATTAAAAAGCCAAACACTCCCGCACCGATTAAATTCCAGAAACAGGTGGCAATGAAAAAGCGCAGGGGCCAACGGTAAAACCCTTCTGCTTCCTGAGATAGTCTCAGAGTTTTTAAGACTTCAAAGCCAATCAGTGTCAGGGGTACGACTTCCAGCGCCGAAAATACCGCTCCCATCGCGGCAATAAATGTCGGCGTACCGGAGAAGTATAGGTGGTGCAATGTACCGATTACCCCACTGCCTAAATAGAGAATCGTGGTGAGATAGGTGGCGCGTAATGCCGAGGATTTCTTGAGGAATCCCAGTTCGCTACACAAATAGGCAATTACCACTGTCGCAAACACCTCGAAGAAACCTTCCACCCATAAGTGAATCACCCACCAGCGCCAATACTCTGCAATGCTCAGGGATGTGTGGTTGGTGTAGGCTAACCCTACTGAATAAAACAGAGGAATCGTAATTGCACTGTAGAGGAAAAAGTGACTTAACCCCGTCGGAGTTTTTTCCTGTTTCAGGGCAGGCTTGAAGGCACGGTACAGCAGCCACAACCAAAAGACCATGCTGCCAATCAACAGCAGTTGCCAAACTCGCCCTAATTCAATGTACTCGTAGCCCTGATGTCCCCAAAGGAAGCTATCTTTTACGTCCAGCACCCCTGTCACGGCTTGCCAAGTGCCAACGATCGAGCCGACCACTACGATCGCCAACGCTCCCAGCAGAACGGTATTGCCCAAGGCTTGATGCTTGGGTTCGTGTTGACCGAACCGAGGCGCAAAATACAATCCAGCCGCTAACCAACAGGTAGCAATCCAAAACAGAGCGAGTTGCAGATGCCAGGTGCGCGAGGCAGCATAGGGAAGGAATTGCATCAGGGGAATACCGTAAAATCCTTCACCTTCCACGGCATAGTGCGCGGTAAACATCCCCATTAAAATTTGCACCAGAAACAATGTCATCGCCACGCCAAAAAATAGCGAGGTTACTTTCTGGCTGGGCGTAGGAATGCGGACGGCTGGACGAGCCGGAACGGGCTGGACTTCATCTGTTTCTTCTTGCGTCAGGTAGATAAATAGAAACACGCCAATACCCGCAATCAGAACCACCACAGATAGGATCGACCAGGTGATAAACTGTCCTGGAGCTTGATTACCAATTAGGCGATCGGCGGGCCAATTCGCCGTATATGAGAAAGGAGCATTGGGACGATTGGCAGATGCTGCCCAAGCAGTCCAGGCAAAGAAGCCAGTGACATTGCGAATTTGGGTATCGTCTTTGAACCAGCCATCAGGAATAGAGTGAATGGCAGAACCATGCGCTAAAAGTGGCTGATAATCTTGAAAAACTTGTTTTAAGCCTTGAGTTTGAGCATTTGTCAGGAGTAGCGTGTGGGTTTGGGGATCGTAGCGGTTGGTTTTGAACTGCTGGCTTACCCTTGCTTCTAGGCTGGCTCTTTCGGGAGCGGGTAAAGCATCCAAGTCTGCTTGAGAAAAATCTGGCTGACTGTTATAGAGAACGCCAGCAGTGCTTAATCCCCATCGGTGCAGCACGTCAGCCGTCCAATCGGGCGCGAGATAGCTGCCATGTCCCCAAATACTGCCAATGTGTTGCCCACCGCGAGCTAGATAGATTTCTTGTCCCGCTTGGATCTCGGCTCGTGTCAGGATAATTTCTTGCTGCGGGGATTGCACCACATCGGGAACGGGTGGGGCATTTTTCCAAATTGCTGCTCCGGCAGCTAGCAAAGTCGTAAAGGCAATGATGCAGATGAGTACTAACCAGGCAGGTAGGCTGAGCGATCGCCCTCCAGTTGCGGCGCGATCGCCATTCACCGATATAGAATCAGTCATTGCCGCACCTCCAAATAAAGATATAAAGAATGTCGATCGCAAATCGAATCGTGCAAGTCGAACTCAGTTCAACCCACATTCGCACTCGCAACCTTCATCTCGGTCGTACTTTTAGTTTGACAAACCTGCTCGCTAGCATCTCTGAGCTAGCTCATAGTTCGATCCTTGAGTTAGACAAATCACATCAAATTGAGCGGATCGACATCGATAGTCAAACTCACATTATTAGGACAAAGCGATCGCACCTGTTTCTATTTCAGTTGTTATTATTCTTGAGTCCTTGCAACCGCGATCGGATTGGTTTTTGTATCTGCTTGAAGTTCAATAGGATGCTCGTGAACAAATTCATCAAACAGCTGGAAAAACTGTTCTAGGGCAGCACGATCGTCCTGAGAGAAAAACATTACAATCCGATCCCAGGTTTGATTGGAAGTTAGATTAAATTTTTGCTGAATCCAAATTGGAAATTCTGCAAATCGCTGTTCTTGTGAAGTTTGAGGAATTCCTAGTTGGCGACGAGCAAAGCAGTAGCCTGCCAGAAAAGTGCGGAGATTGGACACGGAAGCTTGTCCCAAATACATAGCAGGACGTTTCTGGATATTGCGAATGAGATCGTACAAATCAATCATTTGTTCCTCCAGCTTAAAATGCAGTTTCAGTAATTTGGAAGCTGCCACCTAAGTCCTGAGCGGGACAGTAGAGGTTATCAATCCAGTCTACTTTGGAAATTCCTTCGGGATGGATGTTGTCAAAAATCAGCTCTTGTCCGTCAATTTCAACAGAGATAGCTTCATGTCGTCCGTTGACGGAGATGTTTTGTTGGAGGCGTTCGTGATAAATGTTACAGAATGGATCTTCTATACTACCTGTAAAAAGGCTAATCTGTTTGCCAAAAACACGCTGCTCAATGAGGAATTGGCGCAGAGCAATGGCGCAGGGAACACATTCAAAAATCTGGAACTGTTTAGCGATCGCGCTCAGTTGACAATGAAGATTAGCGCTGGTCATGATGCAGTTTGGTCAAGCAGCGATCGTAATGGGTATTGGATGAGAGACATCACATCAAATTGAGCGGATCGACATCAATGGTCAAACTCACATTATGAGGACAAAGCGATCGCACCTGCTGCCAATCGGGTAACACTGGTTGCAGATCGGTCGCAATCTTCAGGAGAATTTGCCAACGGTAACGATTAGCTACCCGCAAGATATTCGCTGGGGCAGGACCCAAAATTTCCCAACTGGGCGTAATGTAATTATTGAGATAGGATGCGATCGCCTGTGCCGTACTTTCTACTGCACTCGCTTCAACACTACTTAAACGCAACAAAATCAATCGTCCGTGAGGCGGATAATTCAACGCCACCCGCTGTTGCAACTCCGCTTCCACAAATCCTTCATATTCATGTTGCTGTACGGCTTGAATCACCGGATGATCGGGGGTATACGTTTGTAATATTACCCGCCCAGGATCGTCACCGCGTCCCGCCCTTCCCGCAACTTGAGTTAAAGTTTGAAATGCTCGTTCTGCGGCTCTGTAATCGGGTAAATGTAACAACCCATCCGCCGCCACAACTCCAATTAAGGTAACTTGGGGTAAATCTAACCCTTTCGTTAGCATTTGCGTGCCAATTAATAGATCTGCTTCTCTGTTGGCAAACTGAGTTAACAGCGTCCGGTGCGCCCCCTTAGTCCGAGTTGTATCGCTATCAAACCGAATAAACTGCAACTGGGGAAACAATTTTGTAATTTCCTGCGCCACCCGTTGCGTCCCGCTACCAAAAAATTTCAAATAGGGGGAACCGCATTCGGGACAATTACGAGGATGAGATTGACTGTAATTACAGTAATGACACCGCAACAACTGCGGCGCACCTTCTTCCGTATGGTGGTAGGACAGCGACACATCGCAAGCAGGACACTCCAGCACGTTACCGCAACTGCGACACGAAACAAACGTGCTGTGTCCCCGTCGATGGATAAATAAAATTCCCTGCTGTCCCCGTGCTTGCAACTGCTGCAAAGCCTCCAACAGCGCCCGGCTGAAAATCGAGCGATTGCCCTCCTGAATCTCCTGACGCATATCCACCACTTCTACAGGTGGGAGAGGGCGGGATTGGATGCGTTCTGGTAAGGAGAGGTAATGGGTAGTTGGTAAGTCGGTAGGGGCGCACGGCTGTGCGCCCGTACAGGGAAATTTTAAGTCGTAAGTTGGCTGTTGGAAATCTTTAATTCCGAATTCCGAATTCCGAATTCCGAATTCCTTCACGCTTACCCAACTTTCCAAAGAAGGGGTTGCAGAACCCAACACTAAGGGACAGTTTTCTAATTCAGCGCGCCACTGGGCGACGGTACGGGCGTGGTAGGTGGGGATGGGGGAGTCTTGCTTAAAGCTGCTGTCGTGTTCCTCGTCTAAAATAATTAAGCCAAGACGGGGTAAGGGGGCAAAAATAGCAGAACGAGTACCAATGACAACTTGGGGTTCTCCTAAGAGCATTTGTCGCCAGGTATCGTATCTTTCTCCATCTGAGAGGGCGCTATGGTAAACGCATACTTTGCTACCGAAGCGGGCGCGGAATCTGTCTGTAAGTTGGGGAGTTAAACCGATTTCCGGTACTAAAACTAAAGCCGATTTGCCTTGACGTAATATGGGCGCGATCGCCTGTAAATAAACTTCAGTTTTACCCGATCCCGTCACTCCATGCAATAAGACGCGATCGCATCCTGCTAATTGAGTAATTGTTTCTACTGCTCGTGACTGAGCTGCTGTCAGCGTTTTTGGCTCGTCTGCTGCTTGCAATACTCCTTGTTCTTGCCGCAGCATTTCCCGTTCTTCAATGACAACATAACCCTTTTGTTCTAATGTTTTGAGGGTGCTAGGACTGGCGTTACACAGTCGTAACAATTCGCTCAACCAAATATCGCCGCCCTGCCGTCGCAACACGTCTAAAATTTCCTGTTGTCGAGACGTAATATCTCGTTCTAATCCCGTACTTACCAACGTTACAGCTTTTTGCAACTTGGGTCGTGTCAGGCGGGGTGGTTCTAGATAACTTTCTACCAACGACAGGCGCAACAATTCTCGCACTCCCCGATAGGCATTTCTAACTTGCCGTTGCAGATAAATAAAGCTGTAGTCTTTATTAGGTTGAGCTTGCAGCAGTGCCAAAATTTCTTTCGCCGCCGGAGTGCAGAACGCATCAACACCAGGCTTAATTTCCCCAATTAGTTTAATCCGACGCTGCGATCGCCCCAATAGTCCGGGTGGCAAGGCAACGCGAATCGCTGCAATCAAGGGAGTGTAGTAATATGCTGCCACTCGATTGAGTAGTTCCCAATAAGCAGGCGGGAAAAAGCCCCGACTCACCACATCTTCAACAGCACGAATTTTGTCTGGCGATAGATCGACGGGAGGATGTTCTACAAATCGTAAGGCGATCGCACCAACTTGATTTGCCCCAAACGGCACGCTGAGGATATCTCCCGGTTGTACCGTCAATTGAGCTGGCAACTTATAAGTATAGACTTCCTGCGTTCCAGGACAATCTACCAAAACTTCCAGCCAACGCTGGTTCGTTTGCGATTGGTAGTATCCTTGTAATTCAGCTACCACAGATCTGCCTGTTAAATCTACCCCGACCATACCTAAATTAGCCTACTCCTACAATTATCCTTGGCGCGACCTGTGGTAATCCATATTACAATTTGCCTTCTGAATTCGCAATGAAGGGAGTGGGGAGCAGTTAGTTTTGACTTCTGACTTTCGACTTTTGACTTCCAATAAGTATTTTCTCCCTATTGATAGAGATTTAAACCGTTAATTCTATGCCATCCTAATTTTTAGGAACAAATACTTTAAGAAAATTTAATGAATCAGCTAATTATATGTGTATAATTGGTAACTTTTATTAACAGAGCTAGCCTACATTTAGGAATACTAAACATCTAATTGGCTTGGTATATCTCATAACTTTTGGAGAACATATTCATTTTTCTGAAATACAGAGCAAATTTTAATAAAAACTTAATAGGTTTGCCATAGAAAAACAGGAAATCTCTAACTATTTACATTGCATTTCAAACGATAATTAGCCTACGATAAGCATGGTTGGAAAATTTAATAAAACTCTCGCTCTCAATTTACAGTGTTTATTGCCGAGCGAACTTGGTGATAAAAAATACGAATTTAAAAGGTCTTCAAGTCGAGAAAAACTGATAATAAGCTTCTAATCAGAAGATAATTACCCAGACAAGTTTCAAGCCTGAAACTTAATTAAAAATTAAGTAGTCTCCCATCTACCTTGTGCCAGTGTTTATGTACGAAAGAAAGCAGCCGTACCAACACGATCGCTTCCCTACCCCTGAATTCAACAGCGATATAGATATTGCCGAAATAGAGGTAATTACCGCTTTGAATCGAGAAGTCGAATCGGAACCAGAGCAGCTACCCGAGCTAACAACACCCAATATAGAAGAAACAGCGATCGCCTTGACAGAAGGGTGGGAGGCTGACGAACGAGACTTTGATGGGATTGGAGCAGCAAGAGCTTCGGAGTATCAAAAAACTCAGTTTGACGACGCAGTGGGAGCGTTTTTTAAAGAAATGGCGCGTTATCCCCTGCTGAAAGCAGAAGAAGAAGTAGAATTGGCGCGTCGAGTTCGGTTTTTAGTTGAAGTTGAAGAAATTCAAAGAGGACTACAAAAGCAACTCAAACGTCAACCAAACCGAGAAGAATTGATAGCGGAGTTAGGAATTTCAGACAAGCAATTAGAACATCAACTGTATTTGGGACGAGTGGCAAAGCGAAAAATGATCCGTTCCAATTTACGCTTAGTAGTTTCTATCGCCAAACGCTATTTAAATCGTGGTTTGCCATTTCTAGATCTGATTCAAGAAGGCGCAATGGGACTCAACCGCGCCACAGAAAAATTCGATCCCGACAAGGGATATAAGTTTTCTACCTATGCCTATTGGTGGATTCGTCAAGCAATTACGCGGGCGATCGCTAATGACGCTAGAACAATTCGGTTACCAATTCACATTGTTGAAAAATTAAATAAACTTAAAAAATATCAACGAGAGTTAAAACAAAAACTCCAACGCAATCCTTCAGAAATTGAATTAGCCGCAGCATTAGAAGTTCCACCAGAACAGCTACGTCAATTACAACAGTTACGGCGCAAAGCTTTATCTCTCAATCATCGAGTCGGGAAAGAGGAAGATACAGAATTAGTCGATCTCTTAGAAGACAACGACGCTCAATCTCCCGAACAACAGATGAGCGAAACCATGATGAGACAGGAAATATGGGATGTTTTAGGCGATGTCCTTACTCCCAGGGAAAAAGACGTAATTTCTCTGCGTTATGGGTTAACGACAAGCGAACCTTGTACCTTAGAGGAAGTCGGTTGTCTGTTCAACCTCTCGCGCGAAAGAGTCAGACAAATTCAAAGTAAAGCCATGCGGAAATTGCGCCGTCCTCACATCGCTAAACGCTTGAAAGGGTGGTTGTTGTAATTTTGGATTTTGGATTTTAGATTTTAGATTGAATCTGAAATCTAGAATTCACTTATGAAGTCTGAATTTAATTTGCGTCCAGCTCAGCCAGAAGATACAGCTGCTATCTTTGAATTAATTCAAGCACTAGCAGAGTATGAAAAGTTAACCGATGCGGTAACTGGTAGTGTTGAGGGGTTGCAAGAGCATTTATTTGGTTCTCGTCCCTATGTAGAAGCGATTGTAGCTGAATATGACGGGAGAGCTGTAGGTTTTGCGCTGTATTTCTACAACTATTCTACATTTCTCACCAAGCCAGGAATTTATTTAGAAGATTTATTTGTCTTACCAGAATATCGTCGCCAGGGGATCGGTAAGGCAATATTTAAGTATTTGGTGCAGTTAGCAATGGAAAGAGATTGCGGGAGATTGGAATGGAGCGTATTAGATTGGAACGAACCCGCGATCGCATTTTATCGGCAGATCGGTGCTGAAATTTTGGCAGATTGGCGAATTTGTCGCATTACCTTTTTATTGGATGAATAAGGGGTAAGGGGTAAGGGTAAGAGTAGGAAATTGCTAAGATTTTTGTAGGGTACGATACATGTACCGCACCCTACGATTTATGAGTTGCAAAATATGAACTATAGCGATCGCCTCACTTCGCGCTATGAAATTCAGCAGCAATTGGCAAAAAAAGCTGGACGCAAAACGCTGTTAGGGCGGGATTTGGAAACAAAAGCATTAGTTGTAATTAAACTCCTCTCCTTCGGAATAGATTTTGAGTGGGAAGCGTTGAAGTTATTTGAACGGGAAGCAGAAACTCTAAAAGCTTTATCTCATCCTGCTATTCCCAAATATTTAGATTTTTTTGAATTCGATACACCCTACAGTAAAGGGTTTGCTCTGGTACAGTCTTACGTAGAAGGAAAGTCTTTAGAAACAGAACTCAAAGCTGGACGAACTTTTAGCGAGGCGGAAGTCAAACAATTAGCTAAGTCAGTACTAGAAATTTTGATTTACCTCCACGGACAAAAACCACCAGTCATTCACCGCGATCTGAAACCCAGTAACATTTTGCTTGGGGATCGCATCGAGCAAATATATTTAGTCGATTTCGGTTCCGTCCAAACTCTAGCTTCCAAAGAAGGCGGAACGATGACAGTCGTGGGGACATACGGTTATATGCCTCCCGAACAATTTGGCGATCGCGCCGTTCCCGCCTCCGATTTATATAGCTTAGGAACAACTTTAATTTACTTGGTTACGGGGATTCATCCTGCCGATCTGCCGCACAAAGACGGCAAAATTCAATTTGAATCGGTGGCAAATTTGAGTCCTGAATTTACCCGCTGGTTGAAGTGGATGACAGAACCAAACTTAGATCGGCGTTTGAGTTCGGCTCGGGAAGCGTTGGCAGCGTTAGAACAACCTGTAAATATCGTACCGACAATTTCGCAACCGTTTGGGAGTAAAATTAAATTACATCATGATGCCAATTGTGTAGAAATTTTGCTTCCTAGCAAAGGTTTTAGTCCTGAAATTGTCTCTTTAAGCTTATTTGCGATCGCCTGGAATTCATTTTTAGTATTTTGGCTAGCCTCGGCTCTCATCACAGCACCGATGGGAATGAATCTTTTCTTTGCCTTATTTTCACTTCCTTTTTTGGGTGCGGGTGCAAGCATGGTCTGGCGGATATTATCAGCTTTATTTGGGAAAGTCCGAATTACTATAGATCCCCAACAAATAACCCGCAGTTACGAAATGGTCGGCTTTCGATTTAAACAGCCGCGCCATCAACTGCCGAGACAAGAGATCGAAAAACTGGCGATCGCCTCTTTTGGCAATGTCTCCCGCTTGACAATTTGGGCGGGAACCAAAAAATACGAACTGGGTAACGACGGTTCAATCTCTCCCTCTGAAATTCACTGGCTAGCCCAAGAACTCAGTACCTGGCTGGGAATACCAATTACAAAACAGTAGAGATCGGGTATCGGGAGTCGGGAAGAAAGCAGAGGAGCTAAGGGAACTGTAGGGCGTAGACACCCGAAGGGTGGCTTCTCGAAGAATAGCCCTTCTTGAAGAATGGGAGCTGAGGAGCAATTCATACATTCACCTATTCACGCATTAATTCCGAATTCCGAATTCCGAATTCCGAATTCTTCTCACACACCCCATCTATGATTAATAAGAGAGAAGGTTGACAGGAGAATTTTATGTTTGGTCTAGGATGGGCGGAAGTCGGAATCATCTTCATCATTGCAATTTTGATTTTTGGTCCCAAGAAAATTCCCGAACTTGGTAGTTCCCTCGGTAAAACACTACGCGGCTTCAAAGAAGAACTGAAAAATCCCCAGGAAGATCGCCCTGAATCGGAAGAAAGAGAATAGGAAGAAAGCAGTCTAATAAAAAGCAGTTTACGCTACTTGTAGACATATCTTGAGGTTCTCTATGGTGAGAAAGAATGTATCCTCTGGTTCTCCTTATGAAAAGTCTATTGGTTTTTCGAGAGCATCGCGGATCGGACACTTCATCTCAGTAGCAGGAACAGCACCGATTTCGTCCAATGGTTCTACAGCTTTTCCAGGTGACATGTACAGTCAGACAAAATGTTGCTTGGAAATCATTCAAAATGCGATCGAGGAGGCTGGAGGTAGCTTAGGCAACGTGATTCGCACAAGGGTCATGCTGACAGACATTTCTCTATGGGAAGAGGCTGCAAAAGCACATGGAGAATTTTTTAAAAATATTTGTCCTGCTTGTACCTTTGTAGAGGTATCAAAATTGATAAAGGAAGATTGGTTAGTGGAAATTGAAGCTGATTGCGTAGTTGAATAAAGTCAAAAGTTAAAAGTCAAATGTCAAAACTGAGAGAATGGGAGACAGAAGACAGGAGGTAGGAGTGATGACTCTCCACTCACTACACCCGCATCGTTCGCACCATGCACCACCCAATTACCAATTACCTAAATTTGATTCACCGACGACACGATCCCAGTTGGTGAATCTTGCGCCGCCACGCTGGGAGGCTGGAGAGAATTATCGCTCAAGGGGTTGCGGGCTTGAATTAAACTAATGGCACGGCTGACGCTTTCTGGCAGGATCACCACCAAACTACCATTAGAAGCAGTGTCTAAACCCGTGTCGATCGCTGTCGTCTCATCTAAGACGATCTCGTAACGACAATCGGACTTGACCTGCATAATTCCCTTGGAAATTAATTCAGCTGCGTCTCCCCTGGGGCGACCTCTGTTATCGTCGTCTTCTTTAATAATGATGCGATCGAAAATTTCTGCTGAAAGCCTACCCAACATAATAAAATCTTCGTCACGGCGATCGCCCGGACCCCCAATAACACCAATTCTTTCTCCTGCCGTCCAGTTACGCACAAATCCCCCTAACGCCTCGTAGCTGTGGGGATTGTGAGCGTAGTCTACCAAAGCATGATATTCACCCAGGTTGAATAAATTCATCCGCCCAGGAGTCTGACTGCTGGAAGCGCGGAACGTAGCCAATCCAGCACGGATCTGTTCGATCTGCACGCCATAGGCATAAGCTGCCAAACTAGCAGCTAAAGCGTTGGCAATCATAAACGGTGCGCGTCCGCCCATAGTTAACGGTACGTTCGCTGCCTGTTCGATCCGCAGCGTCCAATCTCCTTGCAAAATTGAGAGGTAGCCGTTTTCATACACTGCTGCCAAGCCACCCTGCTGGGTATGCTCTTGAATCAAAGGATTGTCTGGGGACATGGAAAACCAAGCCAGCTTAGACTTGACGCGATCGCGCATTTGTGCTGTAAGAGGGTCGTCGGCGTTGAGGACGGCATAACCATTTGGTTGCACGGCTTCCGCTACTACACTTTTGAGGTGCGCCATTTGTTCGAGCGTGTCAATGTCGCCAATTCCTAAATGATCGGCAGCCACATTCAACACCACCCCAATATCGCTAGCATCAAAAGCCAGTCCCGATCGCAAAATTCCTCCCCGCGCTGACTCTAGTACGGCAACTTCCACCGTGGGGTCTTGCAATATCAACTGAGCGCTTTGGGGACCAGTATTATCACCTGGCTCTACCAAATAATCGCCGATATACGTGCCATCAGTTGTGGTGTAGCCGACAACCTTACCACTCTGTTTAATCAGGTGTGCCGTCAGGCGTGTAGTGGTTGTCTTACCGTTCGTCCCCGTCAAGGCAATAATTGGAATTCGGCTGGGCGTACCTGGGGGAAATAGCATATCTAATACTGCCCCAGCAACGTTACGCGGAATGCCGCGACTGGGAGCAACGTGCATCCTAAAGCCTGGAGCCGCATTCACTTCGACAATTACGCCTTCAGTTTCCCGCAACGGACGGCTGATATCGGAGGTGACAATATCGATCCCCGTGATATCTAAGCCAACGATTTTCGCGACTCGCTGCGCTAACCAAGCATTTTCTGGGTGAATGTCATCGGTACGGTCTACAGCGATCCCACCCGTACTCAAGTTTGCCGTTGCCCGCAAGTAGCAAACTTCGCCGTCTGTTAATACCGTATCTAAGGTATACCCTTGGCGTTCGAGCAATTGGAAACTGGTGCGATCGAGTTGAATTTTGGTCAAGACATTATCATGTCCCTCACCTCGATTCGGGTCTTGGTTCGTTTCTTCAATTAACTGTTCGATCGTACTCTCACCATCACCGACAACGTGAGCGGGGACGCGCTCGGCAACAGCAACCACCTTACCGTCTACGACCAATACGCGATGATCGCGCCCGACGTAGTAGCGCTCGACAATGACAGCGCGAGAAACTTCTTTAGCAGCATCGTAGGCGGCTTCAGCTTCTTCCCAGGTTCTAATATCTATCGTGATGCCCCGCCCGTGGTTGCCATCCAAGGGTTTAATCACAATTGGATAACCGCCAACAGAGGCGATCGCATCTTCTAATTCATCTAAATAGCTAATTGTCGTCCCTTGGGGAACGGGTACGCCTGCATTGCCTAAAATCCGTTTCGTACTCTCCTTATCGCAGGCAAGTTCTACACCCAAAATTCCCGTGCGATCGCTCATGGTAGCTTGCACCCGCTTTTGATTCGCACCGTAACCCAACTGAATCAAAAATCGCGCCCCCAAATTCATCCAGGGAATTCCCTTAGCTGCTGCCTCCTCTATAATCGCTTCCGTACTCGGTCCTAGCGCCGCATCCCGATACAGTTCCTTGAGATCCTGCAAATCCTGCTCTAACTCAGCCTGGGGATATCTTCCTTGCTCCACAATACTTTGACACATCCGCACGGCAGCCCTTCCCGCATAGCGTCCTGCCTGCTCGTCTGCATAGTCGAACACCACCTGATAAACCCCTGGCGTTGAGGTTTCCCGCGTCCGTCCAAAGCCGACTGACATTCCCGCCAGTTCTTGTAACTCTAAAGCGATATGCTCCACCACATGCCCCATCATAGTGCCTTCCCGCACCCGCATCAGGAAACCACCACGACACCCAGGAGAGCAGAAATGCGATTCTAAACTCGGCAGAGTCTCAACCAGTCCTTCATAGAAGCCTGGGATTTGATTCGTTGGTTGCTCGGCTAACTCTTCTAAATCGAGCCGCATCAAGATCAGCTTATGTCGGCGAATGCTCCAATAGTTGGGACCGCGTAAAGTCTGGATTTTCAGAATTCTCATGGGATTGGGAAATGGGGGGTGCAACCAATTAACTAGTGTCTCGCTCAAGACTTAGCGACAACTGTATCGAAAATCACATTTTCACTGAAAATCAAAAATGCAACTCATATTCTTCCCAATGAAAGAATATAATTCCGAATTCCGAATTCCGAATTCCGAATTCTACTAAGGTAGTCTTTGCACGGGAGCCAAAACGATCCGCTTTTGTAAATGGTAGCGATCGCCATAACTCAAAATATGCACTCGTAAGTTATGCAAACTCAAAGGCTCGGCAGCACCGATGTCGGCATGGTTAGTGTAAGACATTTCCCCAGGATCGACAATCGTAACTGTACCTTTGCCCATTACCCTTAAAGTGCCATCTTTCTCGACCATAGCGCAAGTATCTTCATCGATCCCGAGCCCCAGACGATCTGGATGACAGGCAACTGCACTGAGCAACCGTCCCATCCGGTTGCGATTGTGAAAGTGCTGATCCACGATTGCATCAGGGATGATTCCCAGACCAATCGCCATATCTACCAGCGCTCGATTTGGTGACTCGCCGCTACCACCACCAGCAATCATGTGATGCCCCATCACGGCAGCTCCCGCACTCGTACCAGCTAAAGTCAACTGTCCCCGCTGCACCCGCATCCGAATAATATCCATCGCTGGGGTATCTGCCAACACCGCACACAGACGTAGTTGATCCCCCCCGGTCAAAAAGACTCCCGTACAAGCAGCCAGACATGCCTGAACGTTTGGCTCCTCGCACTGTTGTCGTTCTCGGATATCCAAGACTTCAACTTTTTTTGCTCCCATTTCTTCAAAAATGCTAAGATAGCGTGCGCCAATAATTGTCGGTTCGCGAGAAGCAGAAGGAATAATAGCAATATGGGCATCTGTCGATCCGGCACGAGCAAAAAACGTGTGCAG
The DNA here is from genome assembly GCF_003015105.1 of Chroococcidiopsis sp. CCALA 051. NCBI lineage: Bacteria > Bacillati > Cyanobacteriota > Cyanophyceae > Chroococcidiopsidales > Chroococcidiopsidaceae > Chroococcidiopsis > Chroococcidiopsis sp. CCALA 051. The sequence continues at coordinate 39,766 of NZ_PYCI01000034.1, forward strand.
GATTTCCCTTCCGTGAACCTTATCCTCTGCTCCACCGATCACCAAAATGGCTGTTTTTGTAGCTTGGGGAGTCCTCATTTCCAGCGATTGAGCCTCTAATTGCACCATTGTTTCTTTCCTTCTCGTCAACCTCATTCAAAGTCCGCTCCCGCGATCGCTTCAGTGCTGCAAAGCATTCAATCCGAGGTTGAGACCGTACCAATTGAATTTTTTTTACCCTGACCGCTCAGTAATTTGCCAGACGTGACAATATTTAAACATAATTTAAACAATAAGCAACACTTTTGTCATTCGTCATTCGTCATTTGTGAGCAGCTAGCCACCAGCCACTAATCACTGATAACTGTTTAATATAGTCATTTTTCTGGTTGAGTTTTTGTGCGTTTTGATATAGTTACTCTCTTCCCCGACTTCTTTACCTCTCCTCTTAGCTCAGGATTGATGTGTAAAGCTTTGGCAAAAAAAATTGCTGAGGTAAATCTGGTTAATCCTCGTGACTTTACCACGGACAAGCACCGCAAGGTTGATGACGAACCCTACGGTGGTGGTGTAGGGATGTTGATGAAACCAGATCCGATTTTCGCTGCCGTTGAATCACTCCCAATTTTACCGCGTCGAGAAACGATATTAATGACTCCTCAAGGTCAACCTTTGAATCAATCGTTGCTCAAAGAATTAGCAGGTAACTGCGAGCAAATAGTCATTATCTGCGGGCATTATGAAGGGGTAGACGATCGCGTACTGCATTTAGTCACGCGAGAGATTTCTTTAGGTGATTTCGTATTAACTGGAGGAGAAATTCCCGCTCTAGCATTGATGAATGGAGTTATCCGGCTACAACCAGGAACGGTAGGAAAAACAGAGTCTCTTAAAGCCGAAAGTTTTGAGGCAGGGTTGTTAGATTATCCTCAATATACTCGTCCAGCAGAATTTCGCGGCTGGAAAGTTCCAGAAGTCTTACTTTCTGGGAATCATCAAGCGATCGCCCAGTGGCGCTACGAACAGCAAATTCAACGCACCCGCGAGCGTCGTCCCGATTTGTTAGAGGGAGCAGGGGAACAGGGGGACAAGGGAGACAAGGCGGACAATTCTAGCCACCAGCCACCAGCCACTAGCCACTGATAACTGTCAACTGTCTAGTCTTTTTGCTGCAAATGCGATCGCTTCTTCTACAGTCGAGATTTTACCTTCGATTTGCGCTAGTTGAATCTGTAACAGCATTTCCCCAATCAGCGGACTAGGTGAGAGTTGGAGGGCTTTCATTAAGTCATTACCCGTCAAAATTGGGGTAGGATGGGCAACTGGATCTTTGGGGTTGAGATAGCGGTGAATGAGCGAAGAGAGTGAGTCTATACTTATTCCTTGTACGACAGCTAAAATGACAATCGCCGGAAAAACAACACCAGCAGCACGAAAGAAAAAGTATTGGTCGGCTAAAGTCATTTGTAGGGGCGATTTTGCTTGGAGTTGGGGTAATAGTTGTAAGGCTGTAGTCACAGCTTTGATTTCTGAGCGACTGTAAGCTAATTTCTCTAACTCTATTTCTGCTGTGGCTGAATTTGTAGAAACGAGACAAGTCAGTTTGACAATTCCCAACCAGGAAGTTTTGATTGTATTTCGTACTGGTTGACTGAGTTCTCGAACTAACTGGGGAAATGATGATAAGCTAGCAGCGGCAGAGTTAACCTTGAGTAATCGCTCTATATGCGATCGCATCATACTCGGAAACCAAGGTGCAAGTAACCCATCTTCCCCAGCAACTTCCAACCATGCCGTACCGCGATCGCTATTGAGGAGATAGCCTAATTCTACTCGTACTCGTTCGGCTGCTACTCGTCTAATTAAAGGTGCAAGCTGACGAATTGTCGATCGCGTATTTGGTTCGAGAGCAAAATCTAACTGAGCAGCTTGACGATAACCTCTTAGTAACCGTAGCGGATCGTCTTGCAAATTTGCAGGCGATATCATCCGTAACAAGCGTTGCTGTAAGTCAGTATAGCCTTGTAAAGGATCGATGAGTTCTTGAGTGTGAGGATTGTAGGCGATCGCATTAATCGTAAAATCTCGCCGTTGCAAGTCGGTTTCGAGCGTAGCACCTTCTTGTAAGGCAAAATCAACGGTAGCATTTTTAAACACAACTCTAGCAATCTGCCTTTGCGCGTCGAGTAAGACAAAACCAGCTTTGTAATGTTTGGCGATCGCCCTAGCTGTCTCAACCGCTTTTTCTGGTAAAACAAAATCTAAATCTAAATAATCTGATTTTCTCCCGAGTAGGCGATCGCGGACTGCACCACCTACTAGGTACGATGGTTGAGGCAACCATTCCCAGTCAAAGGGCAGATTGGTAAATAATTGAGATAATAAAGGGGGAGACATCGCAACAAAAATCAACCCAGCAGTTGACTCACATCCAATTTGTATAAGCTAAATTAACAGAAAAGCCAATGGAGAAGGTTCTATGTGCATCTGCGTCAATTGCCATTACGTGGATCGCTGCATGACCTATCATGCAGTAGAACACCAACACCAGCAACCCCACTTGACCGAAAACCCAACTTTTGAACCAGTCGAACCAAGCATTAACGTCAACATCCGTCCTAAAGAAGACTACATTGAAATGGAATGGGACGTAGTAGGTTGCCTCAGTTTCAAAGCCGAAATGGGTAAATGGTCAAAACTACGTCCTGGCGAACTCGTACCGACATGAAGATGGTAATGGGTAATAGGTAATAGGTAATAGCAGAGAGTCAACAGTTGATGGAAACAAAAAATTAATCATGAACCACCAACTACCAATTACCAGTTACCAATTACCAATTACCAACTACGCCCTTGCCCTACACACGACAACACCAGAGTTAGGACTGGCAATAAGTAATTTTCAGGAAAATAGACGCGATCGCGTTGTACATTTGGGGCGCGATCTGTCAAGTTTTTTGCACCAAAATTTAGCTGAATTTTTGCAACCTCAAACTTGGTCTGACTTGGCATTTATTGCTGTAGCTAAGGGACCAGGAGGCTTTACAGGGACGCGGATCGGCGTGGTAACGGCGCGGACGCTAGCGCAACAACTCGATATTCCCCTATTTGCCATCTCAACTTTAGCCGCAGTCGCCTGGGGACATCGAGGCGAAAAACCTGTCGCCGTAAAGATGCCAGCCCAGCGAGGACAATTATTTACGGCAATTTATCAATCGACTTCAGATTCGCAAGCCTTAACTCCCCTATTAGCAGATACAGTTATGTCTCCCGAAGCATGGCAGCAAACTTTGGCTGATTTTTCAGCCCCTTGTCAACTAGTTTCTGCTGAGGGGAATTTAGGAGCTTCTGTCTCTCAAATTTTAGAATTAGCCGAACTCGAATGGCAACAAGGCAAACGCCCCCACTGGTCAGCAGCATTACCTTTTTACGGACAGCATCCGGTAGACTGAAAAGTCAAAAGTCAAAAGCTAATTGAAAAGTCAAAAGTCAAAAGCTAAAAGTCAAAAAGCACTGGGTTCAGAATTCTCTCTTATTCTTTACTCCCTACTCCCTGCTCCCTACTCCCTGCTCCCTGCTCCCTTATATCTTTCCAGCTAAATAACTATCTTTAGTCAGTTTCAGAATTATCGACATTAATTGATAGGGATTGACGGGTTTAGAGAGATGGATTTGAAAACCAGCAGCGATCGCGCGATCGCGGTCTGATTCTCTGGCAAATCCAGTCAAGGCGATCGCTGGGGTATGAGTACCTAGTCCTATCTCCAGCATTCTAATTTGGTGAATCAAAGCATAACCATCTTCTCCTGGCATCCCCAGATCGCAAACCATAATATCTGGCTTGAACTGGGTAAAGGCAGCGATCGCTTCCGGTACTGAGCCAGCAACAACAATCTCAGCACCGTACTCCGTGAGAGCTACTGCCAATAATTCCAAAGTATCGGGTTCGTCATCAACCGCTAAAACTTTTCTCCCCACTAAGGGATATGGTTCTGATGTCTCCAACCAGAGATCGGCAGGAGAAGGCTGCCGATTTTGACTCAATTTTTGTTTTGGTAGTGGTAGCTGAACTGTGAAAGTTGCTCCCTGTCCAACTCCGTCGCTAGCAACACCAACTGTCCCACCGTGCATTTCGACGATGTGACGGACGATCGCCAGTCCCAATCCCAACCCGCCATGCGATCTGGCGCTAGAGCTATTTTCTTGCCGAAAGCGATCGAATACATGCGGCAGAAACTCGGCGCTAATACCTTGACCGCGATCGATAATTTGAATTTGAGCGTAGCTGTAAATTTGAGATTGGCTGTTAGAATCGTCAGCAACTAATGATAGGCAAATGTCTGCTTGTTGACCTTCGGCAGAAAACTTAATTGCATTACTTAGCAAATTCCAAAAGACTTGTTGCAATCGGTTAGAGTCAGCCAAAAGCAAAATTTGTCTTTCTATTTCTGCGTCTTCCCAATCAGGATCGACTGTAAACTTAAGTTGAATTCTTTTTGCATCAGCCATCGGTTGTACTGCCTTAACTGTTGCAGCAATAATCGACGGTAGATAGACTGGAGCAAACTGAAGTTCGAGCGTACCTTGAACAATGCGGGAGACATCTAATAAGTCTTCAATTAAATGTTGTTGCCATTTCGCATTGCGTTCGATCGCATCTAATATTTCCCATTTGGTAGTCGTTGTAAATTTTCGCGTGCGAAGTATTTGCGACCAACCAAGAATGGCATTGAGCGGTGCGCGTAGTTCGTGAGACACAACAGCTAAAAACTCATCTTTGATCCGATTTGCTGCTGTTAAACTTTCGGCTTGTTGTCTTAGGGTATCTTCCATCTGCTTCGTGGAAGTAATATCTGTATGGGAACCAACCATGCGGATTGCAGCGCCAGTTTCATCCCACGAGACTTTGCCGCGAGACAAAATCCATTTGTAAGTGCCATCTTTACAGCGAAGGCGATGTTCTGTGCGGTAAAATTCAGTTTGTCGGGCAAGATGCTCTTGTAGCGATCGCATCACCGATGCCACATCGTCTGGATGCACGCGGTTCGCCCATTCTTCAAAGCGATTGTCAATTTCATTTTCTGCATAACCCAGCATTGCTTTCCAACGGGCTGAAAGAAAAGCTGTATGATTTTTAATATCCCAGTCCCAAAGTCCGTCATTAGCACCATCTAGTGCTAAGTGCCAGCGAGCTTCACTTTCTTTAAGTTCTAACTGAATGCGTTGGCGTTCTCGCCTAGAAGCAGCCTCTTCAATCTCTCGTTCGATCGCGGGGACTAGACGCGCCAAATTCCCCTTCATAATGTAGTCGTGCGCTCCGGCTTTCATGGCTGCGACAGCAGTTTCTTCACCAATGTTGCCAGAGACAATGATAAATGGAATGTCTAAAGCTTTAGATTGCAATACGTGCAAAGCAGCAGTAGCATTAAATTTTGGTAACGAGTAATCGGCTAGAATGATATCCCACTGTTGGCGATCTAGGGCGCTCGACATTGCCTCTGGAGTTTCTACCCTCAGCCACTCTACATCGTAGTTATGGCGTTCTAAATGACACACCAATAACTCAGCATCATCTTCTGAGTCTTCAACTAGTAAGATACGTAGAGGTTTACTCACGGTATGAGTTACATAGCGGGAATTCATTTAAGTGGAGCCAGTATAACCCAAGCTGCCGAGAAGCCACCAAAAAATCCGTAAAGTTTACAGGTTTGCGCACGTAGCTATTGCAACCTAATTCATAGCTGTTAATCATATCTTCCTGTTCGTTGGAAGTTGTCAGTACGACAACGGTTAACCGTCAACTACCAATTATCAATTACCCATTACCCATTACCATTACCGTAATGTAAAGAAAAATGTTGTCCCTCGACCTATGATACTTTCTGCCCAAATTTGCCCTCCGTGACGCAGGATAATCCGCTTGACTGTCGCCAATCCAATGCCATTCCCAGGAAATTCATCTTCTGAATGGAGGCGTTGAAAGGCAACGAACAATCTAGCAGAATATGCCATATCGAAGCCAGCACCATTATCACTAATAAAATAAACATTAGAGGAATTAAAAGGAGATAAAGAGCGTTCTGTAAAGAATTTGAGCTGTTTTAATGGAAGTTTGCCAAATTCAATTCGAGCAGATTTTGTGCGCGAGGTAAATTTCCAAGCGTTATTGAGTAAATTCTCAAATAAAACTCGAATGAGTTGTGGATCTGCTGGTGCGGTGATGTTAGGAGCGATCGCAAATTCTACAACTCGTTCTGGTTGTGCCTGTTGTAATTCTGAAGCAATATTGCGTACCATTGCGCTCAAATCTAGATTTTGTAACCGCATTTCGCTGCGCGTCACCCGCGATAGGTGAAGCAATTCTTCAATCAGTTCTCCCATTCTTTGACTAGCAGCACGAATACGTTGCAGATAATGCTTCCCTTTTTCGTCCAAGTGAGTACAACGTTCTAGTAAAGCTAGACTGAAACCGTCGATACTGCGTAGTGGGGCGCGAAGATCGTGGGAGACAGAATAGGAAAAGGCTTCTAGTTCTTTATTCGCAGCTGCTAATTGTGACGTGCGCTCGGTTACCCGCTGTTCTAGATTTTGATTGAGTTCTTGTAAAAGTGCCTGTTCCTGCTTGCGCTCTGTAATGTCCTGCAAATAAACTGATAATCCGTTCGCCGCCGGATAAACTCGAACCCCTAACCATTTGTCAAGTGGCGCAAAGAATTCTTCAAATTGAACGGTGACTTGTTCTGTTGCAGCTCGGCGATATTCGCGCTCGAAAACAGTTCCTACAATTGCGGGAAATTCAAACCAAATCTGACGATTGAGTAATTCATCTGGCGATCGCTGCAACAAGTTTTCGGCTTGGGAATTAATGTAGGTAAATCGCCAGTCGCCGTCCAAGGCAAAAAACGCATCGGAAATGCTTTCTAGTAGTTCGGTGACTTCTTGACGAGCCTTTTGTTCGCGTCCCAACAATTCATCCAGTTGTTGATTGGCGTGTAATAATTCGGTGGTGCGTTCTACAACCGCATTTTCTAAGTTACCTTTTGCGTGTGCTAGCTCGGCGATCGCTTTCGCCAATTGGCTTTGAGTCTGAGCTAGCAGCAACGGACCATCAACGAGTAAAGAGTACTGTCGGCGCAGTGCAAAGTAAATGACAGCAATACTAGCAGTCAGCAAGTCCACAACAACTTGCACCTGCATTGTCAGTTGCGAATATTGTTCGTCAACAATTCCACCTACAACATGGACGGAGTGACCCACAGCACAGGTGAAAAAGATAATAACAGTTGCTAGAACGAGTGGGTTCTTGAGTAAATGCTTTTGTCCGCGTCGGAGTCCCTGAAAGATCAGAAAGGATATTGCGAAGTAGCAAACCGCAATGACACTATTTGCACCCAACAACAGACTACTAAGCATAAGCAAGAAAAGCTGGAAAGAATATTAAGGAATAATCCAGCTTAATCCACCTCTACAGTTATCAGTTATCAGTTATCAGTTATCAGTGAAGAGAGGGTGTGGGGCAATTTTGAATCTTGAATTTTGAATTTTGAACCTTCTACCGTCTGACACTACGAGGATCGAGGGCATCGCGCAAGCCATCTCCTAATAAATTAAATGCCAGCACTGTAACAATAATTAATATCGCGGGAGGCCAAACCAACCAAGGTTGTAACACTAAAATTGAGGCATTTGTTGCTAAAGAGAGCAAATTGCCCCAAGATGGATCGGGTTGCTGAATGCCCAATCCGATTAGACTTAATACCGATTCTGCCGCAATAAATCCAGGTACGGATAGAGTTGCTGAGATGATGATATACGTTGCTGTTTGAGGCAGAACGTGACGGATGATGATGTAGAAAGGATCGCCACCCATAGCTTTAGCTGCTTGAACGAATTCTCGCTCTTTAATCGATAGAACTTGTCCGCGAATTACTCGCGCCAGTCCAGACCAACTGATAAAAGAAGTAATTAAAACAATCAGCATAAATCGCTGAGCGCTACTTAGTCCTGGTGGTAAAACTGCTGCCAAAGCAACCAATAGATAAAGACCAGGAATCGTCATTAATACTTCTACAAGACGCATGATGATGCTATCAATCCAGCCACCAAAATAGCCAGAAATACCACCGACAATCATTCCCAGGGGAAAAGAGATAGCGACTCCGATTAAACCGACACTGAGGCTAACGCGCCCCCCATGTAGCAAACGGCTAAATTGATCGCGTCCCTGTTCGTCAGTTCCCAACAAGTTAAATTTAGCCCCAGTCGTACCAAATAAATGCAGGTTGACGGGAATGCCACTAAATACTTCTACTTCTTCAAAATTATTGCCCAGTGGTAAGCTGAGACGAAATAGTTGGTAGCGATCGCCTGCAACAAACAAGCGGAACCAAGCAGGCTTAGTCCGGTCTACAATCAGTTGGCGATCGCCTGTATTTAAATCTGTCTTACCTTGAGTCGTAGGGTAAACGTGAGGTCCAACAAATTGCCCTTGTGTATTCTGCCAATAAATTTGTGTGGGTGGCAGCAGGGAACCATTAGCTTGAGACTCATAAGGGTCGTAGGGTGCGACAAAATCAGCAGCGAAAACTGCAATGTAAAAAATGAGTAGCAGAATCGCCCCAAAGCGGGCGAGGGGATTCTTTTTAAGTCTTTGCCACCAGTTCATAACTTTAAATTCAAAATTCAAAATTCAAAATTCGATTGCGCACCACTCTTTGACTGTAAACCGTCAACCGTCGTCAACTACCAATTACCCATTACCCATTACCCATTACCAATTCCGCCCTATTCTACATCTTTAATTCGAGTTTTCCGTTCCAAAATTTCCTTCAATACCAACGTCACTACAGCCAACAGTGCTAACAGTACAGCAGCAGAGTAGGCAGCTTCAGTTTCATACTGTTTGTAAGCATCTTCAACAAATAGCGGTAAACTTTGGGTTTTTCCCGAAATATTTCCCGAAACCACCGAAACCGCCCCAAATTCACCCATAGCTCTAGCATTAGTCAAAATTAAGCCGTAGAGTAAACCCCATCGGATATTAGGCAAGGTGACGCGCCAAAAGATCTGCCAGTCGTTTGCGCCTAGAGTTTTTGCCGCTTCTTCTTGATCTGACCCTAATTCCTCCAATACGGGAATCACCTCACGGGCAACAAACGGCATACTCACGAACGCTGTTGCCAAAACCATACCTGGAAAGGCAAAGATAATATTCAGCCCGCGATCTTGCAACCATCCACCAAACCATCCTTGTCGTCCGTAGAGGAGGACAAGCATTAATCCTGCAACTACAGGCGAGATGGAAAAGGGTAGGTCGATCAAACTTAAAACAAAAGCACGACCTGGAAATCGGTGACGAGTCAGCGCCCAAGCTGCACATAGCCCAAAAACTGTATTCAGCGGTAAGGCGATCGCGGCTAACATTACAGTTAATTGGACGGCATGGAGAAACTCCGGTCGAGTCAGGTTAGCAAAAAATGGACCAACTCCTCTGCTAAAAGCTTGGATGAAGACGTTTAAGGCAGGGATGTAAAGCACTAAACTGACATAGGCGATCGCTACGACAATCAAAATGGCTGGAATCCAACTCTTTTGTTCGCTAGGCGCAGCTTTGCTATTATTCATCCGAGAATTCATATCCTTCCTAGTCGTCATACCGTCTTCCCCAAGCCTGCAAAAGATTAATCAACAGCAGCAACACTAGTGAAATCAACAGCAACACCGTACCGATGACAGTTGCACCAGAGTAATCATATTGCTCTAAGCGTTGAAAAATCAGTACGGGTGCAATTAAATCTTTAAAAGGCGTGTTGGAGGAAATAATTACGGTTGAGCCATACTCTCCTACAGCACGGGAGAAACCCAAAGCCACACCAGTCAAAATTGCTGGAAATAGAGGTGGTAAAATCACCCGCACAAAAGTTTGCCACCGATCTGCCCCTAAAGACCAAGCAGCTTCTTCAATTTCTCTTTCCATTTCTTGCATGACAGGTTGCACTGTCCGTACCACAAAAGGCAACGAAATAAAAATCATCGCTACCCATACGCCCAAACGGGTGAAGGACACTTTAATTCCCAAAGGGGCAAGCAAAGAGCCAATCCAGCCATTATTGCTATAGACTGTTGCCAGCGTTAGCCCCGCAACTGAAGTTGGTAAGGCAAAGGGCAAATCGATCGAAGCGTCAATTAATCGTTTAAAAGGAAATGTGTAGCGCACTAAAACCCAGGCAATCAGAGTGCCAAAAAGTCCATTCATCAAAGCCGCCAAGATTGATGTCACAAATGTGACGTTGTATGTTGCCAGCGCCACGGGACTAGTAGCAATGCGCCAAAAGTTAACAGGACCTTCTGTACTTGCTTTGAGGAACATTGCCGCAATGGGGAGGAATAACATTACTGTGAGATATCCCAGCGTAATGCGCCACGTCCAAGGCATATGAAACAACCATTGCCGCAACTTTTGAGCTACTGAATTGCGAAAACCAAATCGAGGTGCAGGAGATACAGCCATCTGAAAAGTTAAAAGTCAAAAGTTAAAAGTTAAAAATCAAGAATCAGGAGTCGTAGGGGCGGGTTTATTCGCGTTAGCTGTCGCTAGACGGATATGTTCTCCGTCAAACCCGCCTGAAAAGGAGTCAGAAGAATGTATGTAAAATTTCTTCCACGCACCACGCAACAATTAACGATTAATTTTGGCTTGAATTTGGTCGAAAACTGCTCCATCTTCAAAGAATTTAGCTTGGACTGCGTTCCATCCCCCAAAGTCCTTCACCGATCCGAGATTTTGCACTTTGGGATATTTGTCAGTATTTTCCTTGGTTTGAGCTACTGTCTCGTCTACAGGTCGAAATCCGACTTTGGCAAACTCTTGCTGCGCTTCGGGGGTAAATAAGTATTTCACAAAAGCTTCGGCAACCTCGCGAGTGCCGTGTTTATCTACGTTGCGATCCACTACAGCGATGGGATTGTCGATGGAGATATTGACATCGGGAATTATGTAAGCAACGTTCTCGCCGCCTCTTTGCTGTGCTAGAAGAATTTCGTTTTCGTAGTTAATTAGCGCATCTCCCTGCCCTTGCTTGAAAAAGACATCGGTTGCTTCTCGCGCATCTTTAGTTAAAATTGGCACGTTGCCATACACTTTGCTCACAAAGTCGAGTGCCTGTTCTTCGCTTGCTCCAGTTTTGATGGCAGAATTCCACAGCGTCAGAAAATTCCAGCGGGCAATCCCGGAAGTCTTCGGATCGGCTGTAATCAGGCTGACTCCATCTTTGGCTAAATCTGCCCAAGTCTTAATACCTTTGGGGTTATCTGGACGAGTGACTAATGCGGCAACAGATTTAGAGACAATGGCATTATCGGGGACTTCTTTTTCCCATCCTGGCTCGATCAGTCCTGCTTTTTCGATCCTGCTCGTGTCGAGGGCAAGAGCTAAGTGAACGATATCTGCTTCCAAACCATCAATCACGGCACGAGTTTGGGAGCCAGAACCACCGTAGCTAGTGCTGAAGGTCACGTTTTGGTTATGTTCTTGCTTCCACTGCTCGACAAACTTGGGAATAATCGCATCGTGAGCAGCTTTGGTGACAGCAAAGGAAACGAGAGTCAGTTCCACATCCTGCTTGTTTGCAGCTACAGGATTGGCAGCAGGGTTTTGAGCAGAATTACTACCATTCCCACTACAAGCGGCGATCGCCACGCTCAAACTCACCCCAACTAAAAATAGCGATGCCAAGCTTTTGACCGAATTCCACCTGAGTCTACCAAGCTGCTCAACCGCCCGCTGCCATTGCTTCCAGGTCTGCTGCCACCACCTCATGTCATTGTCTCCTAATAATCTACGAATCTTTGGTAGAACTACCGTATTTAATCTGTCTGGTCATAGATATTACAGAGTCAAACCGAAAAAAGCAAGAAAAATCCTCGTTCTCCGAGCGAGAATGTGGGGTTTATAGACAATGGATGAAGATTTGAGCGCGATTGCTAATGGCTAATAGTTAATTATTCGTGACTATTAGCCACTCTTCTCAAGAGCTGTTCAGTTGACGATTCTTTTGCTAAAAACGCTAAGGGCTAGTGCAACGACGCACTAGCCCTTAGTTTCTAATTCCATAGCCCTTTTAATCGTTATCCCATTGTTCTCTACCAATCAGATCGCCGATGCGATCGCGTAGCAAGAAATCACATTGCTCTAATTCGCACTCTATGCAAACCCATTCCCGTGCTGGAATGTACTGACACAGAGTATAGATTGGCTGCTGGCGGCTAACCAATCCTTTTTGTACCAACTGACGGGCTTCATCTTGGATTACGTCCAAAGAATATCGGATTGGTGGCACCGTATTTACACTCATAGTTTTAACCTAAGTTTCGATCGGGGTATCGGATGTGTTGTTCTCTCAAGATGGCAGATGGGTAAAAATTAATTGAAGTTGAAAATTTTGTAGTTGACTATACTGAAATTATCCCTATTTTGACGTTATATCATTCAACTATATATTAACAAATATTGAGACAGTCAACAATTCTTGACAAAACGTTCGCCACCTGTCTATGCTTGAACTTTTTCAAGAGCTGGTGCATAGCCCTTTTAATCCTATATTTTTTGGTTTAGGAATGGGTTAAGGTTTTGTCATATCTAACTCAGGTGAGATAGAAGAGTCAAAAAAATCTATCTTAAGATAGAGAACTAAATCGACCTAGCAAATAACGCGGACAAGGAAACTGCCTGAGCTGTTGGCATTTGCCCGTAAGAGAAAGCATAAGGAATAGACGGTAGCATAGGCAGCAACTGCTGGAGGACATACGGACTACCGTAAACTACCAGTGCTTGAAGATTACCTGAAGCTAATAATTTCTTAACCCACACCTGTCCTACTTGGGCGATTCCAGCACTGCCGCGAAAAGGATTACCGCGAATGAACAGCTGGAGTAAAGTTGGGCAATCGTCATCAGTCTCAAAAACAACAGGGGTATGGCGATCGCAAAGCTGTGTTGTATAGCCGTGTAAAGTAGGGAGAGCGATCGCAGGTGCTTTGCGGTGCAAGAAATCGCATCCAAGCAACTCATCGACCACAATCAAATTCCGCAAATTTTGTGACTCTGAGGCAGATGCTGCTGGCATCAAAGGCATCAAAGGCACGTTTCCCTGTACGACCTGGGAAGCACTTAAAATCTCATTCACGACCGCAAAAGCTTCCGGTTGAGCCAACTCAAAAATTGTCTCCCTTGTCTCCCCC
>NZ_PYCI01000194.1:0-10187 GCF_003015105.1 Chroococcidiopsis sp. CCALA 051
GAGATTCTTCACTACACTGCGTTGCGTACCCTTCGGGAAGGCTTCGCCAACAGAATGACATCCATGATTTTTTGATTCATGCAGGAGGTCTAATGGTTAGTCGTATGACCTTCAGCTCAAATGTTCCTGTTAATGCTGTCCGAGTGAAAATTTGGCGTTCCTGACGCTGGCTCAACTTGTCCGACAGGCAACTGTCTCTGTATCTTTTGAGAGTGAAACTCAGTGCGATTTTGCCAAAAGATAAAAGCAGACATTACCAGAAGGAAATAGCCAAAAGCTTTTTGTAAATGCCTCGCTTGCACGAACCTAACTAAGTAAGCTCCGGCAATAATTCCCAAACTAGCGGCGACAGTAAATGTGGCGATTAACTCCCAATTCAAATTGACACGTCCTAAATAACCGAAAAAGCCAGCAATAGAGTTGAGAACAATTACTAGTAGAGACGTACCAATCGCCTGTTTCATCGGCACTTTTGCTAACAGAACTAGTGCTGGCACGATCGCAAAACCACCGCCTACACCTACTAACCCCGTCAGCGCCCCCACGCCAATTCCTTCACTCACGAGCCACAGCCAGCAATATCTACATACTGGCTTGGGATACAACTCCAAGTCTGGTTCTCCTACAGGCGAATCGGTTTGAGGATGCTTGCGAATCATGAACGCTGCTGCCAGCAACATCATCGTGCCGAACAGCATCATTTGTAGCGTCCCTGTCACAAATGGCAGTGTCGCAAGTCGCGCCCCTGCATAAGCCCCTAACATAGTTGATAGCCCAAACATTCCGGCTGTTTTAAGCTGGATGTTGCCGAGTTTCCAATGGGGAATTGCACCCAGAAAACTCACCGTACCAACGATCGCCAAACTCATGGCGATCGCGGATTTTGGCGGTACGCCCATCACGTAAACTAAGGTGGGAACTGCCAAAATTGAACCACCGCCGCCGATTAAGCCTAAGCTAATTCCAATTGCAGTGGCAATGACGTGACCCAAAATCCACCCGATTGTCATAATGTTTTTCCTATCGAGATGAACGGACTGCAACGGTATGCCATTCCTGTACGGCTAGCGGTGGAACGTTTAGCGTTACTGTCGAACCACTAGCCGTCCGCAGGGATAACTTTAGGGGAATTTCAGGTTTGAGCTGGGGTAAAATCGGCTGAAGATCGTACTGCCCAACATTCGCAACTGTAGGGCTGTCACTGAGAAATTGCTCGGAAACATCCGTAGCTGTGAAGACTTGTTCTAAAGAGGTGGTGAGGGTCAAAGGCTGGAAACGATCTATTGCCACAATCCCAGGAAAGCCCACCAGCCGCAGATAAAATCCGGTGTTACCGTTACGAAATCGTTTGAAGGCGATCGCCTGCCAGGTTTTGCCATCGCGATCCTGTAAGGTCTGACGAGATTGATAAAGCATTTGCCCTGGCGATTCTTCTAATTGCGCGATCGCCGCAACAGCAGGTTCAGCGGTCAAGCTGCCCGTCCCCAGGCAGAGCAAGATCGCCAACCCACCCAGGAGTAATAGCCAGGAAAGAGTTTTTTGCATTCGATGCCAAAGTGATGTCACAAAAATCTCCTGCCCTTAATATTTATGCCTCTAGCCAAATACTTAAGCTGTTGCTGCTAAGCGTCCGCACATTTCATTCGCTGGGACAGCTTCCATTATTTTCTTAGGATCTGGCAAGTTCAGGTGATTCATGAATTCAATGAAACTGGGGCGATCTCGTCCGGCAAATCGAGGATTCCACCGCCTTTCTTCCCCAATTGTCGATACACTATGACCCCGATAATCGTGAGCGGGATAAACCAAAGTTTCGTCTGGTAAGCTAAACAAACGCTCTTGTACTGAATCGTAAAGCGTCCCTGCATCACCACTTTGGAAGTCCGTCCGTCCGCAGCCGCGAATGAATAAAGCATCTCCTGTCAGCACTCGGTCATCGTTGACCAAATAAGCCATATGGCTATCGGTATGACCAGGGGTAGCAATGGCTTTAATGGTAATGTTGCCCAAATGCAACGTTTCCCCATCCTTGATGTGACGGTCGGCACAGCCTACATGGGCGCGATCGGGAACGATGCCCAAACAACTTGTTGCCTGTCGCAATTCATCGGTTCCGGTCACGTGGTCGGCATGGACGTGGGTTTCCAAGCAGTAGTGCAGGGTGAGTCCTAATTCCTTGAGTAGCTTCAGATCGCGCTCCACCTGCTCTAAAACTGGATCGACCAACACAGCAGCTTTTGTTGCGGGGTCAGCGATTAAGTAAGTGTAAGTACTAGATTCGGCATCGAATAATTGGCGAAAAAGCATATCATGTCCTCCTTCTAGCTTGTTGTCCCTTCAGTTGTGTTTGAGTGCGTTGAAACGTAGTGGGCGAAGAACTCTTTCATTTGCGGATAAGCACTACAGTCAAACCCGATTTCATGAGCCTTGGCAAATGCTTGTTCTGGTGTCAGTCCTTGTCTAGTGGCTACATTCATCAATACCATTGCTCCAGCACGCATCTGTTTATAGCAGTGGATTAAGGCTGGTTTCGGTAGTGAGTCAATTTGCTCTAGGACTTGGGTAGTTTTGTCCTCGGTGAGGGTATCGACCTTAACGGGAATATTGACGTAACGCAGCCCTAACGCCTCTGCTTGCTGCTGTTCGTCTCGCCAGTAACCTTCTTCCTCAGGCGATCGCAAGTTGAGTACGGACTTAAAGCCTTCTTGCGCCGCTTGTCGCAGTTGTTCTGGCGTAACTTGCCCTGCGACAGCCAGCTGCTCGTTAATCTTCTTGACGTTTTCCATAAGTCTCCTACAATCAGTCGCTAGTTGGTAGAATTTCAATTGCTTGCTACTCTACCTATAATCATATTACCAATTAGTAATATGGTTGTGTACAATAGAAATTGTAGATTTATTTTTGTAAATTTATTAGATTGCCGATCGCGTATGCCAAAGATTTCCCTTGCCGCTCTTGCTCAAGTGGCAGAGTATTTCAAAGTGTTATCTGAGATCAGTCGATTGCAAGTTCTCAATTGTTTAAGATCGGGGGCAAAAAATGTCACGGAAATTGTGGAAGCAACTGGGTTAGGTCAGGCTAATGTTTCCAAGCATCTGAAAGTGCTAATGCAAGCAGGGATGGTCAGGCGCGAGCCTAGAGGAATCAGTGTTTTTTATGAAATTGCCGATCCAATGATTTTCGATCTATGTGAGGTGGTGTGCGATCGCATCTCCAACCGTTTGCTGGCACAAGCACAAGAATTGGAGCAATTCAGATTGAGGGAAGCAGAAAATCATCGCTCCCAATCTTGATACCATTGCTGCATCTGCTCGACTTGGACCTGTTGCTGTTCGATCGTAGAGCGGGCAAAGTCTCGTATTTCGGGACGCTCGGCACTATCGAGGATCGTTGCAGACATCATCATTGCCATGCGATCGCTCGCGATCGTCTGCCGCAAAAATTCCCGATCGAAGTCTGGAGCGTTTTTCAGCTGGGCTAAATCGGTTTCAATGACGTGCGTTTTGTACTGCTCTGGTTTATCCCCCTCTATGTTTCTATGCCACCAACGGCTGAAGTAGCTGGGTGCATTGGTTCCATACCACTGCCGATGCCACGCTTGTAATTGTTGGAGTTCCTGAGTTTTGGTTTGTTTCATGGCAGCGGCTAGAGTTTTAATTTCCTGATGCGTCGCTCGACTCAAAGCGAGTTCAGCGATTGCGATTGCTTGCTCGTCATGGAAGATCGTCCATTCGATGTAATGGCGTTCGCTACGACTAGCAACAGCCATTGTGGGAGTAGCGACGGATGTACTGGGGAGAGAATTATTTAATTGCAGATCCCGCTCTTGAGCTTGGATGTGACTAGCCATCAACAATGATGCGATCGTGCTACCAGCTAGCAAGCTTGCAAAAACATAAATGACAGCTTGTTTGCTCGGGTGGGTATGAGTCATTAACTGGTTACTCATATTTTTCACCTCTTGTACTTTGCTCTGCTATTTGTGTCACAGAGCAAGTAGATCTGAATCGAAATGACCTTATGAAGCAGCTACTATTGGTGTACTGTCGATCTGAGTCATAATTCTGGGTGGATGTGTAAGTGTAGTGTGGATCAAACAAGCATTCACAGCATTCTCTAGACCTTTTTGATGGCGATCGCTCAAGCTAATTGGTAAACTCAAGTGAATTTCGATGTCGTCTAACCTAATGGGAGGATCTGTCGTTTTTTGAGCTGAAACTTTAACATTTAGACTAGTAGCATCTAAGCCTCTAGTTTGACAGTATTTCACAGCATAGAAACCCACACAACTGCCTAAAGCAGCTAGAAACAATTCTGGTGGAGTCATCCCAGTATCTTCACCGCCATTGCTATAGGGTTGGTCGCTGGTAATAACATGACCTCTAGCAGTGGCTTGAAATTGAAGATTTGATTTGTAGCTAATATCGACTAACATATCCACCACCTACCATTGGATAGAGTTTTATCAGCAATACTTCTGCCATAGCAAAAATTTAGACTTCGTTGTGAGAAAACTGGGGGATGTCGGGAGTATCTTTTTCCTCTGGCAACAGGACATGTAATAGCACTAGGTTGGCTCCAGTTACTTTTGCCAAGTCAAGTGCTTCTTCAAAAACTTAATACCTGCGCTATTCATTTCTCACCTACAATCGGCTCTATTCCAAATTTAAGAGAAAAAGTTGAGGAATTTGTGAGGAGAATGAGTATAGAGAAATTAAAGCTTATTACCATATCCTTCAAGTTATTTATCCATTCGATTGCGGAGACTACTAACTCGATCGATTCTTCTTGCTTGAGTCTGGCTGAAAAATCTTATCAGCAATTTATAGATGAATAGCAATATATTCTCGTTATGAGATAATTTTTTTTAATTTACCATTCTAAAAATTTCCCCATTTCTTAGTTAGCATCTACCTTAGTAGCTGCCGCTACCAACCATTGCACCAATTTTAATGAAATTCGCACTGGGAGGCACTCTAAACAAAGACAGAGCTATATTTAGCTAAAATCACTCAGATCGATCCTGGATGTTGTATCTAGTAAGATTACAGATGGTTTCTCAAGTCAATACTGAATAAACATTACAAATATTTAAATATTTGTATAAACATCGAGCGAAACCGACAGCAATAGTCTCTACTCATTGGGTAAATCTCCCACTTGTATCTTTTCATAATTTCTTTTATGGTAAAAGCGTTGAATTCAATTGAGAAAAGCGTGTAGATAACTAGAATTTTCGTGCACTGGACAACAGTTCATGCATTGGATAGCAGTAAAAGCTTTGCTACGTTAAGGAGACTGGCATGGTCAACGTTCAACGTGCAGCAATTAACAAAAGTATTGTTTTAACAAAAGATCGAGGGCAGACAACATTATCAAACTCACAGCAAAATTCTACTTCCGCTAGGGACACTAACTACTCCGAACAGATTTTGTGCTACTACGCAAACACTACTAACCAGATTCAGATCGTTCGGAGTGCTAGAATTGCCAATTGTTACTTTGAGCGAGTTGTTTTCCCAGGACAGCGATTTTTCTTTGAAGCTGTGTTAGAGGCTCAACTAGAAATTCATACAGGTACAATGGTGACGGCAATTCTATCTGATAGAATTCCTTGTTCTCGCTTGCGCGTATATACCGATTAATCCAATTGTGACACCAGAAAAAATCCAGCGCATATGCACTGGCTTGTCTCTAAATTACCAATGAAAGTTGATTTTCTAGCTCATGCCTACATGAGAGCGATCGTAAGTCGTCCAGAAACTCGTGCGCGTCATGCCTTGAATGTGGTTCCAGAAGCGAGTCGCTTCTTCAGTTGAAAGCCCAACTTTCGCACCCGCACGACTCAGCATCGATTGTTCGCGCTGTTTAATCTGCCGATGGTGTTGCATCATCAAGGCACGAGCTTGTTCTCGAACCGACAAGACAGCAGATTTGGCTTTGGCAACAGAGCTAGTACCGCGATTGGTAGCTTGCATACAATTCACCTCTTTCGCATTAGCGAAGTGAAGCGCGTTCCTAGCCTACAACTAGAGTGATGCCTAGGGGATAACCCCTATACCTCCATCTGTTGACTGTCTGTCATTCAAGATGCTGTTAGGCAGTGGCTACAGAACTTCCTTCCATCTGTATTATAAAATACAATTCGCTCGATTTTTCCGAACCGATCGCCAGCAAGATGCGATTGACAATTGCATTGCTTCTCGGTAGAAATTCAGCAAACGAGTTTTCTTTCCCTAAACTTTTAATTCTTGAGATTCCGACTTTATTTCCTCGATCGCGAGGCTGAGTACTCTAACGATTGAAAAACATTTCGTACAAGGACAAAAAGATTTCCACTACGATTAAAATAACGATATACCATTCCACGCGCAAATTAGTATTATGTTGGAGCAAACCCAGTGACGTTTCGACAGTACGATAAACGAGTGCTAATTTGCGTTCCAATACTAACTGTCGTGCCTGGATTTCAAACTCTTTTTCCAGTCGCAAGTAAAAGCGATCCAAGTCGGAAGATTCCCAAAGCAGTTTTGGCTTGTCGATTACCTGGACTCGACCAACCATTTTGTGTTCCACGGCGAGAGCATTACCCAATTGTTTCAGTAATTCTCTCACTTGCTGTTTACTCCAGCGAGCGTGCTGTAAGCGATTGGCAAAAGGTTCGATCCGTTCAAAAGCACTAGCAATATTAATCTCGTAGTAAGCCATAATTACGCTCTTGGCGAGAATAGTTGCCACAATTTGTAAGCTTTTGAGATCGAACTCTGGCAAAAAGATAATGTCACCTTCTACTGTCCCCGTACTATTAGCATCGCGGTGAATTCTGACATTTTCTGCTTCTGGAGAGGCAAAAGAACCGATAGTGAACTCTTTGAGGTTAGTAATAAAGGTTGCTTCTTCTAAGGGAGAAAGAGCATATAAAACAACTACACCGGAACGAAAAAGAATCGCGCAACCAGATTCGCCAGCCGCGATCGCGAGGGGGTCTTTAGCCAAAAAGTCAATTTGTTCTAATGGCTTTAAATCGAGACTTTGCCCAAGCAGCATGGCGCGTACTGGAACAATATCGCGATCGCTGAAAAGAATTGTCTGCATCTTATTTTGTAGATTAAGACCCTCTTTCTTATTTAATCCATAATCCTTAGCATCGATTGTTAACATAGCAACTATCGCGAGGCAAAGAGGCGATCGCCACGAGTGCGACTTAGTAAAGGCTGTACAGCCACGCTCAACAAATAGACAACACCACCCACGAGAATAATCGTCGCGCCAGAAGTGAGATTGAGGAAGTACGATAGCCACAACCCCGCCGTGGTGAAAACCATGCCCAGGATGCTTGCCAATCCCATCATCTTCTTCATATCTTTCACAAATAGTCCGCTGATGGCAGCTGGCATTGTCAGCAGGGCGATCGTCATAATCAGCCCCACCACCCGCATCATCATCACGACTGTCAGAGCGATCGTACACATGAGAGTTAAGTAGATCGCGTCTACTGGCACGTTGGCAACCGTAGCAAAGGTTTCGTCAAACGAAATTGCCAATAGTTCTTTGTAAAACAATACTGACAAGGCAACAACAATCGCGTCGAGTAACAACATAATCAGCAGGTCGCGCCAGGAAACCGCTAGAATGCTGCCAAACAAGTAGCTCATCAGATCCGCCTTGTAGCCCCCTGCCAGGTCTACGAGGATAATCCCGATAGCCATACCAATAGCCCACATCACGCCAATAATAGTGTCTGCTCGCTGTCGGGTGTAGCGTTGCACGATGCCCATGCCTAACGCTGCTGCCAAACTGAAGATAACTGCACCCAGCACGGGATTAAATCTGAAAAAGTATCCTAGTCCAATCCCGCCATAAGCCGCATGGGCAATGCCACCACTGATAAAAACAATCCGGTTAATCACAACAAACGTGCCGATAATGCCACAGGCAATACTGACTAGCACGCCTGCTACCAGCGCGTTACGCATGAAGTCAAACTGTAGCGCCTCAATCATTGCCGTTCCTCTTCGATCGCATGGTTTGGGAAGACGCGATGCGGTACACCGTGGGCGATTAAGTCAACAGGGCATTTGTACGCTAACTCCAACATCTGGGGTGTAATTTGCTTTTCACCATGATAGAATAATTGCCGATTCAGGCAACCCACAGTTTTGACGCACGAGGCGATCGCGCTGATATCGTGAGAGATCATCAAAATTGTCATCCGCTCGTTCAACTGTTTGAGAATTTCGGCAACGTGGCTACCTGCATGAGGGTCAAGACTTGCCATCGGTTCGTCCAACAGCAGAATTTTGGGTTCCGTTGCCAAGGCGCGAGCGATGTAGATCCGCTTTTTTGTCCGCCAGAAAGTTCGCTGATGGGGCGATCGCTCAGATGCAGCATCTCCACGCTACGCAATGCTTCCGCCACGATTTTATTGTCTTTGGTCGTGTAAGGCTGTAGCAATCGCCGTTTCCCCAGTCGTCCCAACAGCACTACGTCCCAGACGTTTATTGGGAAGTCGCGATCGAATTCTACTGTCTGCGGCACGTAGCCGATGTACCGCCGCCCTTTGATAACATTCATGCCCATGATGCGTACCTTACCGCGCATAGGTGGCAGCAGCCCCAGCAGCACCTTGAACAGCGTCGTCTTGCCACCCCCATTTGGACCGATCAACCCAATGAAGTCCAACTCCTTCACCCAAAGGTTGATGTTCTCCAATACCATCTCGTGGTCATATCCAGCCCAGAGGTGCTGAATTACGATCGCCTCCAGTTGCGTATCTGTTGTGTTTGCGTATTTCATAGTGGCTGGTAGTTAGACAGTAAGAGTTGAGGGGTGAGGGGTGAGTAGTGATGAGCAGGGTGTAGAGTGTAGGGTGACTCCTGACTTCTGACTTCTGACTTCTGAATTCTTCTGCCCTGGTTCAATACCTTGGTAAATGTATTGGCGACAGTACGGAGGTTATTCAACCAATCAGGCGATAGCGGATTGAGTAGCAGTACCTCTCCGCCGATTTCTCTAGCGATAGTATCTGCTGACTGCGTGCTAAACTCCGGCTCAGCGAAAACCACCTTAATGCCTTCCTGCTTAGCTTTGGTAATCAGCGCCCCCAGTTCAGCGGCGCTAGGCTCTTGTCCGCCAACTTGAATCGGAATCATCTCCAGTGTGTAATCGCGGGCAAAGTAGCCCCAACTGGGATGAAAGACGATGAACTTGCGGTGCTTCACTCCCTGTAGTGACTTGCGAATGTCAGCGTCGAGCGTATCGATGTCTGCTACAAATCGCTCTAGATTTGCCTGATATACCTGCTTGTGTTTCGCATCCAGCTGCATCAAGGCGTTAGCGATCGTCCGCGCTTGAACTTTTACCAATGGGGGCGAAAGCCAGATATGGGGATCGAGATTCTCGCCCTTGTCAGTATGGATTTTCCCTTTCTCCTGGTAGCCTGCGATCGTTGGCATTCGCTGAATACCCTGAGTTGTATCTACAACGAGCATTCTGGGATTTGCTGCCTGAATTTTGTCCATCCAGGCTGACTCGAAGTCGATCCGCATCCGCATATAGGCACTGGAATGGCTCAGTGCTTTTAGTTGGGCTGGCTTTGGCTCAAAAGTGTGCGGTTCAGCTCCAGGAGGAACCATCATACTTACTGTCACGTACCCGTTACCAATTCGCTCGACAAAATATTTCTGCGGCGCGATACTCACCATGACTTGCAGTTGTTCGAGACGAGTTTTAGGTGGCGGACGCTGCTGACACCCAGACAGTGGCATAATCCCAAATAAAAGCATCGCTAGGAGGACGTAAAAGCGATCGATCATCCGTCGCCACCCCCTTTGTCAAGTATCTTTATCGATCGGGCGGAAAACATCAGGATCTTCAGTCAACTGAGCGGGGACGCACTCACGACAAAGGATATAGTCTGTCCGCCTGCCATTGTGAAGAAATATTGGATAGATTTTGGCGATTTTAACGATAAAAGATTGAGCGATCGCCCTCTAAGATAATGATAGTTATTATTAGCACTCAATAAGTCTTTGTAACAAATATGTTACTCTGCCAAATAAGTAGATATAGCGAGTCTAAATAAATCGTGAACAGAAGTCGAAGATAAATTAGGATGAAGATCTTGATGAGACAATCTGCTGAAAACTAACGTGAACCTGAATCATTTATCTAAAGCACAACAAATT
>NZ_PYCI01000035.1:0-51855 GCF_003015105.1 Chroococcidiopsis sp. CCALA 051
TAATCCCAGAATTTTTCACAATTCGACTAACTTCATCGGTTAGGTCGTGCATATCTCCATGACTTTTGGTGGAAATTTCGAGTTGCGACTGATGAACCATAACTAATAACGATTCTCCATTTTCTAGTCATGTTACATAAAAGTCTCTTGGTTGCAGCAAGCAGGCGATCGCTTCCTTTAACTCAGGTAGAGCAGCGGTGATGGTAGAGCAGTTAGTCAGGTGCGATCGCAGCATTCCACAATTAAAATTTCATGAAGTCCTTAGTAGACACTGATCTTTTTAGATTTCGGTGTAATCGCTGCCGATTTCTCTAAGGAGAGCAAATAGGATACATAACATAACGCATCACATTTAGCGTCCAATAGCGCAGCAAGGACTCAGTTAAATGCCCGTCAAGAAAGCACTTGTAGCCAATCAACCACAGATCGGCAACCTTGTTCGAGAATTGCGGTTGGAAACCAAGTTAACCCAAGAGGAGTTCGCTGCCGAATTAGGCGTTACTTGTGCTTCGGTGAATTGCCCTTGAGAATTGAGAATCAGCGCGGTAAACCTTCGGGCGCTGGCTTTAAAACTGATTGAAGAGATGTTGCAAAGAATGGGCGATCGCGGGAAGGAGTTGTTGCAAAAGTATTTGCCGAGATAGTAAGAGAGATAGCAAAGAGTCTATAACTTGTAGTAGAAAAGCAGGCTGGCTGTTGCTGTACGACTAGTTAGTGCATTTAGCAATAATACTAATACTACTAAAAAATTTATCTAAAGACAGAGATGTTAATTCAATAAAATTGAAAGCTCAAAATATGAAGAAAGTTATATTCGTAATGCCTTTCATAATTCAACTATGTTTTCAAGCCTCTGTTTTGAGTTGTGAAGTAGAGTTACCTCCGATTAAAGCAGGTATGTCTTATAAAGAAGTCAGGAAATTGTTAACAAATAATGGTTGGTTTCCAATTTCACTCCATTGGTCAGAAACTGAATCGTGGTCTGCTAGAGAACGTTTAATTTTAGATAAAGGTTATTCTGATATACAAGCTTGCAGTGGCACTGGACTTGGTCACTGCTTATTTTCATTTGGTGATGGTTATGGAAATAAAATAAATATTACTACATCAGGTCAGGCAGATAATGAACCTGAAGATTTAAATGTTACTGGTTGGTCAATAAACCCTGAAAACTGAGACATTTAACCGCACAGATCTTGATTTTTATGCTGGATTGCTGATGAACAAACTACTAAGTGCGATCGCCTTCACCCTACTCGCCTAGCTCCCCATTCTACCTAATGACTTTTATGACAAACCCTGGAAACTGCTCCGATTGAAAGTAGCTTTGCAATTTAGTTATGTACTGCCTATTTTTTCTTGAACTAGTAAGGACAAAATGACTCAAAGCTCCCAAAAAGACACATTGTTGCCTTTTCTGTTGTCTCTAGCTGTTGGGATAGTCGCATCGAATGTGGTAATCCCTCTTGCCATTGCTCAACCGGAAGTACCAATGAAACTTCAACACGCTGAGGGAACATATACGCTCACCGTGCCGAACTCCAATACCACCAAGTTTGTAAACGGTAGTCAATTACGCTTCTATGACGCTCACGTTGCCAAGATGTTTGAAGTGACACGCGCTGATTGCCAAGAAATTCCTAATGCTGGCTCTAGATCTTGGTTTTACTTTGCTGGGAATGGCAACATCGACATGGGAGAGTTCAACATTACCTGCGAACTGGCAAACAAGATCGCCGCAGCCTATGGATTAGGCAAGCCCAAGCCAACCACAATCGAGTATTCTCAGGAGGAAGCAGGATCTCCCATAGCTAAAACTCGTCCGATCCCTGTCTTAAATATCACTGGTAGCAAAGTCCAGCGGTGGATGAAGTTCACGCGCCAATTTAAGCCTGTTGCCAGTGCGGGAAATACCACAGCGCCTAAAGCTGGTTTTTTTGCTTCAGTTCTACCTCAAGTGAAGCGCCAGACAAGTTTACCAGTCTTACTCCCCGATCGCCTGCTGCCAGCAATTGAGGAACGAACTTACTTCGACATTCAGGCAAAAAGTGACAGTTATAACGTCTCAATCTACTTTTCCCCTAACTGTGGAGGAGCAACAGCCTGCTATATCGGCGCAGTTGAGGCACAAAGAGGAGGGAAACTAACATCACCGGATGACTTAGCAGGTTCAACGTATAAGAATATACGCTTAGCCAACGGGATCGAAGGGATTTTCTGGAATACTTGCGGTGCATATTGCACGGCAGCAGTGGAATGGCAAGTGCAGGGAATCTTGTATCGGGTAACGGCTAAAAATGGCGAAGAGCAGCCATTAGTACAGATGGCAAACTCAGCGATCGCATCTGGAGCGAGATGAACGCGATTGCACTCGTCTCAATCGCCAGCATTATTAACTATTGCAAGTATGTAGCTAGAGTGAGCGGTACGCTTTCTCAGTCTGGCTGCATCTATTCCTAATTAACCTTTAAGTCTTTCCTCTCAGTAATCGGGACATATATGATGAAGAGCCTCGCCAATTTACTACTGCCAATTCCACTATTATCACTCTCTATAGTTAGTTCACTTTTGACTTCAGCCACTGCGAGTCCAGCAGTTGACAAATTTACCAATACGACACCACTACTAATAGCTCAAAACATCAATTGTAGTGTAGTTAATATTCGCACTGGTCAACTAGCTTTGCGCTTTTCCCCTAATGGTAAATCGAGAGCTGGTCTGGATAACGGTAATACCGTGGAATCACTTCGAGGTGGTTCTGGAGTTTGGCGCTATATTCGCGTCCTAGATGGTCCTAACCGCCGGATAAATGGTTTGGAAGGCTGGGTCAATTCTAACTACTTGGCTTGTGGTGGTGTTGATGATTCTGGAGACTTCATGAATGTCCGTGTCTTCGATCCACCTTCCAATATTCGGACATCTCCCAATGGCAACGTGAAATGCACGATCGCACGTAGGCGAACAATCCAAGTTTATGTCGAACCTCAAAATGGTTGGTATTCTACCACCGCTTGCGGAGGGGGTTGGATTCATGAGAGTCAAATTCGATATTAGAAGTTATTTCAACAATTAGCGATCGGTTCAATCTTGTCGGATCTAGCTGTCACCTTTTTGACTAACTAATACAGGTTGGTAATGTATAGATTGATGAAGATGCTCGGTCGGCAATTTATTCCACCACAAGCCAATCTTTCGCTCCGCCTCAAGTGAAGAACGGAAGGTCTGACAAAGATTGCGATTGAAGCCATTATTAACCACTACGGTGATGAAATGCTGAAAATTTATGAGGTGAAGTGATAGGAGATCGCAAGCGATCGCTAACTGTAATTATTTCTTTATTTTAAGCGCCAGGTATTTGAAAGAAGTAAAGCAACTACCTATGCACCACATAAACAATTTTTAAATTAATAGTATTAATACTTTTCTACTATCAGTATTTTTAGCTATAGCTAGCCCATGACTTGCTGAAACACAAATTAATATTGACTATAAAACTCTTTCATTTGAAGACAGGGGGTTGAATTCTAAGTAGGGTCTACAAGTAGAAACATAAAAGCCAAACAAACTGCTAAGAGTAGAGCGATAGAGTTTTCCAAGTATTTTAATAACTCGCTTGATTGATTCATTAAGATTTTATAAATATTTCATAAGCTTACTTATTTCTTGAAGTTAAACGACCAAGATATTTAGGCAATTTTGCTGAAGTAGAAAACTAACAATTGAGCAAAAATTGTATTCAGGAAAATTCAAACTATTCGGCAACAGCTCTGGTAGCTAAAGGAAAAAATGAAACGCTTATCTAAATTAGTTATTTCTCTTTTTTTAGCACTTGTACTTAGTTTTACAACAATGGTAAAGCCTACACTAGCACTAACAGTAACTAGTCCTATTGAAAGTAATAGTACAGCTATTTTTGACAATCAGAGTGGAAATCATAAGCAGATAAAATTGATCCAATTAACCAAAAAACTTGGTCAGGCGACTCTGGCTACTGCCTCTGCCGCTAGTGCTGCCGTTGGCTTAGACGATGAAAATCGCGAATTGATTCAATTAACCAAAAAAGTTGGTGAGGCAGCGTTGGCTACTGCCTCTGCCACAAGTGCTGCCGCTGGTTTAAGCGGTGGGGCTGGGATTATGTCAGGTTTAGCAAGTGCAGGTGCTATTGTTGGTGGTGGAGCAGTTGCAGGTCTTGGAGTCCTTAGTGCAGGTCCAGCTGCTGTAACAACAATGGTTATGGATCGCGTCTTGAAGGATGATGAGAACCTTACTGACAATGAGCGCCAAGCTCGCGCAGTTGGTAGAACAATGACAACAGTTGGTGCAGCAGCAGCTACAGCAGGATCTGTTAGTACATTAGCCGCTGTCGGCAGTGTTACTGGTCTAAGTGCTGCTGGCATAACTTCAGGATTAGCAACGATTGGAGGCGTAGTTGGGGGTGGCATGGCTGCGGGTGTAACTGTCACTGTTGCAGCTCCAGCAGTAGTGGCAGCAGGAGCAGGGTATGGTGCTTACAAAATTTGGAAGCACGTATCAAAAGATTAATTGTTTTTGTACTCGCTATCACTTGCATTTGTAGGAGTAAAAATTGCATTCAATAGCCCAAAAAACAATCAGTTTTTCCCAATCAGTGTAACCGTTCTTTTAGCTCCCCAAAGTTACTATTCTCATGACTTCCAAAAGTATAATATCCGCATCAATTACTCTATTTTTAGAGATTGGTTTAGTCAAAGAGGCTGCGATCGCTCTGCATATTTCGCTTCTCTGTTTGAGCTAGCAATTGCAAAACGCAATAGCACTCTACCTCCAGATACCCAAACTACGGAGTATCGCAAACGAGTATGGGAAATAGCCGACGCTGAGTTTCCAGAATTAAAGATTTCACCGCCAGGAGATGTAAGTGGTTATGGAAATTGGGTGAGCATGAGCTATCCAGGCTTCTCAATTACATACAAAATTTTTAAGCTTGGCGATTGTGTTGTGTATTTGCAGTTAAATGGGCGTAGAAACGATGTTGCAATGCTAGAGCATACGCTCAAGCATTAAACAGCACAGGTATTTCTATAGTAAAAACTGGTAAATCGGCTAGCTTTCGGCTTGAAGTTCCACCAGTTTCACCGCTGGACTTTAACGATGAGAATATACGCATTGCCCTCCAAGCTGCAAGTAAGTTGCTGAGCTGGTGGCGTGAAGTTGATATTGCATAATCTGCTTTTAGACAGTAGAAAAAAAAAATAGATGCGTTCGCCTCAGATGTGAGAGAACTATCTATTGCTGCTTATTTTTGGACTCTGTAGGGAAAAGTGAATTCAGGAACAAAATCAATTCGTTGAAACTCGATGGGAGTATTCACAATTAAATTCCTGTTTGCATCAAAGGTTTAGTTTAACGAATCAATCTCTCGGCAAGAGATTGTCACGCTAGAAACTACTCTGTTATTAGAACTTGTAACACAACCATTAGGAACATTACTTCCTACGTACCGTAATGATTCCCATTTTAGATTGACGCAGCTAGTTGGAATTACATTGCTATTGTCTACAACTCGTTCCCGCTGAGAGCGATCGCAAATTCCGCTCAGAGCTTCTGGATCGACAAAACTACGAATTTCCAGCGTTACAGTCGAAATTCTCACGCTCGCGTAGTTTCGCGATTTGATTGTCTCAAGTGAAGAATACTTGAATTGAGACGGCGATCGCTCCATAAAAGAGGTTTGAATTTTTGAATATTCATAACAACTTCACGACGTTTCACCAAAACTTCGTAAACTTTTAGTAAAGACAGCACTGCTTAAGCTGAAATATTGATTAAGCATAGCCTGGACTAAATAGTAGGCTTTCTGATGACAAGAGAAATATTAGTAAATACGATATTGCATAGAACACACTAAATGCTATGTCAAATGTTTCTATGTAGGATTATATTTAAATGTCAGTCAGAAGAATACTATTAATAAATCAGCCAGAAATTGGCAAGCTTATTCGCGAGCTTCGGCTTGAAAATCAGCTGACACAAGAGGAATTTGCGGCAGAATTAGGAACGACATATTCCTCTGTTAATCGCTAGGAAAACGGACGTAGCAAGCCTTCAAGGTTAGCAATTACGCGACTTGAAGATTTGCTACATACAATGGGTAGTCGCGGTCAAGAATTGTTAGCTAAGCACTTAGCGAATTGATTATAAGAAACGAGTTAAAGCTTGCTCCACAATCCACACTTGCAAATAACTTATTTCTTCACTTTTAAATAATCAGGGATTGGTAGCTTATGACTCTTACCAAGGAGCATTTGCGTGCGGTTATTATGACTGGCACGTTAGAAAATCGTGTTGAGGAATTGCGGAAAATTTTGGGATATCCAGTTAAAGAACTCGATCGCACAAGCTCTCTATTCTGGTATTTACGTCCTGGTGAGAGTGCAGAGTCAGCGGCTGAAACTTGCCCCGTCGCGGTGGGTTTTTACTCCGAACTGAATGACGAATTGCGATCGCAAATCTACGGACATTACAGTAATCGGCAGGCAGAGCAACAACCAGTGATGTACTTGCTGTTGCCATCTAAAGAAGGTACTAGTCGAGTGCCATTAGTATTACCTAGAGAGGGAGGACTACGCCAAAAAGATATTAAGACTTTTGAATGGAATGAACCAGAATTACAGAGACGTATAAGCCTTCTACAAAAAGATAATTTGCCCATTGCTCATAAGGCAATCTGTTCAGTCCCTTCAGTAAAATGGGTTTTCTACGAGCCTGTTAAAACAGCTAGTGAGTTGGCAAAATCTCTTGCAGAAGCAGCACATAAAATTGAGCAAGCTATTCACACTGTTTATAAATACGAGGAACGAATACACCCCAATAAGGGTGAAAACGGTTATCTACACAAGCTGCTAAAAAGCTTTCAATTGCAGTTATTACGCTCGTTGGAATTAAATCCAATAGATGAGAATGACTACAGCTTTCCTGATATGTATGCTCAAACCATTACTTATGGATTATTTACTGCTAGAGTATTTAGCTATGTAAGAGATAAAAAAGCTCCTTTTAATCAGGAATCAGCTTGGCAGCAAATACCAAAAACTAATCCATTTCTGCGCCATCTATTTCAGGATTTGCTGGCGCGATCGCGTGAAGAATTTAAAGAATTAGGCGATGAGTTGATAGAGGCAATTACAGAAGTGCGTAGCATCCTTTGCACTGCCGAAATGGATGCAATTCTCTGGGACTTCCAGCAGAAAATGTACCAGGAAGACATTGTGATTCGGTTTTATGAAGATTTCCTGGCAGCATACAAATCTACAATGCGTGAGTGTCGGGGTGTGTACTACACTCCAGAGCCAATAGTATCATACATCGTGCGCTCTGTTGACCGTATTCTTCAAACTGATTTTGAATTACCAGATGGACTTGCTGATGCTACAAAGGTTGAGGTGAAAAAGCAAGACGGTATAAGTGAAACTCACAAAGTCTTAATAACAGATATTGCTACTGGTACTGGTGGTTTTTTATACTCTGTAATTGACCACATTCATAGATCGCTCAAACCCAGCCAAGAGGTATGGTCGCGCTATGTCTCCCAAAACTTACTGCCTCGCCTACTTGGTTTTGAGTTGTTGATGGCTCCTTATGCTATCGCTCATATGAAGTTGGGATTACAGTTAGCTGCATTGGGATATAAATTTGATACTGAAGAACGATTGCGAGTTTATTTGACTAATACTTTGCAAGAAGCTTTCCAAATACCTCCAGCTGATGGGTATGACAATTGGATTAGAGACGAGGCAGATGCAGCCAACAAAATCAAGCAAGAAGCGCCAGTAATGGTAGTGCTGGGTAATCCTCCTTATTCTGGTCATTCTGCGAATAATGGAGCCTGGATTAGCAATCTTCTTAAAGGAAAAGACATAATCTCGCAGCAAGCAACTCAAAGCTATTTTGAAGTAGATGGCAAGCCGCTTGGTGAAAGAAATCCTAAGTGGCTCAATGACGATTATGTAAAATTTATCCGCTTTGCTCAGTGGCGAATTGAAAAAACAGGCTATGGCATCCTAGCTTTTGTCACCAATCACGGCTACCTTGACAATCCTACATTTCGCGGGATGCGCCAGAGCTTGATGGAAACCTTTGATGAGATCTATGTTCTGGACTTGCACGGCAACGCCAAAAAGAAAGAACGCTGTCCTGATGATTCAAAGGATGAGAATGTTTTTGATATTCAGCAAGGAGTAGCTATCAGCATCTTTGTTAAGCGTTTGAATGGAAAAAAGGAGGTGGCGAAGGTCTACCATGCACACCTATGGGGTATCCGTGAGATATATAAGGAGACTCCTGACGGGCGATGTCTTGTTGGCGGTAAATATCATTGGCTTAGGGAAAATGATGTAACTACAACTGGGTGGAATAAACTGAAGCCGCAGTCACCTTTTTATCTGTTCGTTCCGCAAGATAACGATTTATTAGCCGAATACGAGCAGGGCTGGAAAGTTACAGAAGCAATGCCAGTTAATGTACTTGGCTTTCAGACTCATCGCGATCATTTTGCTATTGATTTTTCAAAATCAGAACTTTACAAGCGAATTGAAGAAATGTGTGATGAAAGTATCTCCAATCAAGAATATGCTGAAAAATACGATCTTAAAGATAACCGTGATTGGAAATTAAATGAAGCTCGTAGAGCTATACGTCGTGAGGCTGAATGGCAAAACAAATTAACCTCTTGTTTGTACCGTCCTTTTGATAGACGGTCATGTTATTTCAGCACTGTGGCAATGGATTATCCACGGCGTGAACTGATTAATCATGTTGCAGGGAAGAATAATTTAGTTCTTAACTTGCCTCGAATAGTTAAGTTAGAGGAATGGCAACACGCACTAATTGCTGATGTACCATGTACAGCAATCTCTATGGATATAAACGGTTCATACGTTTTTCCCCTCTATCTTTACGAAGAACAACTTCAAGCTAATTTTTCTCAAGATTTCCTTAACGACATAACCAAGAAATTAGACCATACTCCCAGCCCAGAAGCAATCTTCTACTACATCTACGCCATCCTCTACTCGCCCACCTACCGCACCCGCTACGCTGAATTCCTCAAAATTGACTTCCCCCGCGTCCCCCTTACTAGCAGCGACGAACTCTTCCGCCAGCTAGCTGCATACGGTGAAGAACTGGTAGCACTACATTTGATGAAATCACCTAAGCTAGATAGCACAATTACCCAGTATGAAGATCGCGGTGGCGATCGAGTAGTTGATGCTGGACTTAAATACCAGCAGGGTGACGTAATCATCAACAAAAAAGGCGACAGATTTAGTGGAGTACCTGAAAACGTCTGGAACTTCTACGTTGGCGGCTACCAAGTCTGTCAAAAATGGCTCAAAGATCGTAAAGGGCGTACCCTCAGCGATGAAGACATCCTACACTATAGGCGGATCGTCGTTGCCCTGCAAGAGACAATAGAGCTAATGGCAAAAATTGACGCAGCCATTCCTGGCTTTCCCATTCAATAAACTTCATCATGAGTACCAACGTCCAACAAAACTACAAGTGTTTCACCGCTTTCTTCCTCCGTTTCAATCGCAAAGACAATACGACAGTCATACCCACAAGAACAAGATAGTAAACCCGATAATTTTCCTTCTAGCTTATGAGTCCCCAAAGATGGATTAAATATGTCATCAGACAACGCAGTAATTGTTTCCTCAATCCGTGCTTGTAACTGCGTATTACGGCGAGTAAATTTGCGGAACGCTCTCTTGAATTTACTGGAGATGACTATTTTACTCATTATTCATGAGTTAAGAAATTCTCGTAGTTCGGCGATCGCTTCAGAAGCAGTTTGCGCTTTTAGCTTACCTGCTCTGAATTGGGCTAAAGAAGCTGCGGCATCAGCAGCAATTTCATCTCTGCGTCGCTCTATCATCCGACGTTGTAGGATTTGTACCAGCATTTCCTGCTGTTCTAGTGGCAGCTCCATTGCCTCATCCAAAACTCTATCTAGGTTTGCCATTACACTTACGAGAGAGATCTACCTATCATTATGGATAAGTTTTAGATAACAGTAAAGAAACGTCAGGATTAACCCATGACTATCAAAGAACACATTTTACAAGCGATCGAACAGGTTCCAGAACCACTGCTACAGGAAGTTTTAGATTTTATCCAGTTTCTACAAACTAAACACCAGCAGGAAAAATCGGAAACTGCTCTACTAAGCGAATCCTCGCTGCAAAAAGACTGGCTCAAACCGGAAGAAGAGGCAGCATGGCAGAATTTGTAAATTGACAAATCATCACTTTACGAGGTATGTCAACTCAAAACTGAAAAGCTAGAAGCAGCGAGCGGAAAACTATGGAAATCATACAACAATGACAAAAAAGACTGCTAATGTGACGGCTGCGTTCGCAAGAGAAAAGCAAATAAAGGGGTGGCTGAGAGTGAAAAAAATTGCTTTGATTGAATTCCTCAATCCACAATGGCATGATTTACATAGTTAATGAAAGCTACTCAGGAGGAAGAAGAAGACGAAGATGACACCAATGGAAATTAGCAGAAAAGGTTATGAGGTATTGGTAAACACTTTGGGTGTTGCTGACACGATTAGATTTCTACAACAATTCAATCTAGGGCTTGGTGATTATACAACAGAGCGTCATCAATGGTTAGATGAAGTTAGTTTAGAAGAGTTATTGAACGATATAAAGCAGCTACGTGAAGAAAAATCTATAACTCAAAGTGAAGTGAATGAATTACAATAAAAATTACTATTGACATAAATATTTCCTAAAAAAGAGCGAATATTTCAGAATTTTTGTAGCAAGAGGGAAACAACATACTATGACTATTAAAAAACAACTACTTCAAGAAATAGAATCTACCCCAGATACTCTTTTGGCTGAAACTTTAGACTTTCTACGCTTTTTAAAAATAAAGCAAGCCAAAACACAACCAACACCAGAAGTAGTAGACTCCACCACCCACACGCCAGTTAATTCTACAGGGCGATCGCTCCTAGAGCATCTAAAAACTATTGGCACTTGGGAAGGAGATGATTTTGAAGAATGCTTAGAAATGGTATACGCAACTCGCGGCAAAGCTAAGTTCGATCGGTCTAATCCTTTTGACGAGTAATGTATTTATTGGATACCAACCACTGTAGCCGTGCAATTCTCGGCGATTCTAATGTTTTGAATCGCATTGCCGAAGCGGAAAATACCTTGATTTCAACCTGCGTCATTGTGCAAGGGGAACTGATAGACATGGCAGAACGTTCTGGGCGCAGGGAAAGCAATTTAGCTTTAATTAATCGCTTTCTTCAAGGTATTTACATTTATTCTGTAGACGGAGTAACAGCAGATACTTACGGACAACTAAAAGCAGCATTATTTAACCAGTTTGCGCCTAAAGAGAAAAGCAAACGCCGGAAGACAAAAATTACCGATTTAGGATTTGATGAAAACGATCTCTGGATTACTGCTATAGCGTTGCAGCACAGTCTTACCGTTGTATCAATCGATAGTGACTTTCCGCGCATTCAACAAGTAAAAACATTGTCAGTTGAATCCTGGCTTTAAATCCCCGCTCGTGTCCCTCTCATGCTTGAAAACGTTATCCAAGATCTCATTCGCAAACAGCGCCCCTACTACCTACCCCAAGGTAATCCCATCAAGGGCATTGACAACCAACATTGGCTCGTTTTCAAGCACCGCGACGCTGACAACCTGCTGCTGAATATCGTCACCTTTTTGGGTATTGGCGGCAAACACGCTACGCATAAACTACTGCGGATCGATCCCAAACGTGCCAAAGTCTTCACTTATACTCCCCGCTTCACTGGCAGCATCCCCAGTACCACACTGCTGCGAACCAGCCCTCTAAGCGCGATCGCCCCCTTCCTAGAATTAGAAAGCACCACAGAGGAAAAGACCTTACTCGCAGGCAGTTTCATTAAAGTTCAAAGCGATCGCCGTCGCCGATTCAACTTGCCGGACGAACTAGAGAAATACAATACCTTTATCGGTAACGTTTTAGAGCGCAGCCACATCTATCGGCGATCGACAGCTTATTTTGACAGTGGGGTACTCAAGCTGTATGAAGAACCCCTGCAAAAAATTATTCAAAACGAAGGCGAGATTCGTCTGCTATTAGACTGGCACGGTTTTACCAGACAAGCAGACATCGAAGAACTGGAGAAACTGCAAGATCCCAACTACCGCGCCCAATACTTCTGCCGTACCTTAAAGGAATTTTTACAGGGATTAGCCGATCGCGCTTTTACGGGGACAGAAATCCTAGCAGAGTTAGTCCGGCTGGGATTTTTGCAAATCAAGTTAGTAAAAATGGAATCGGGACGGGCAATTTACCACAAGAAAACGGGTATATTCAGCGACTCGCTCGACAATCACATCCTACACGAAGGTTCCGACAACTTCACGATCGCAGCACATAGCAGAAATGCCGAAAGCTTGTTATTTCTCTATTCCTGGGAAGATATGGATGCAGAAGCGATCGCCGATAGCATCCGTCAGTTTGATGCCGAATGGCAGCGCCAAGACACAACCTTCGACCTGTCGCAGGAATTTTTACAACAGGTACTAGCCGAACGCGATCGCCGCGCCCAAGCCGAGCGACCAGTCATCGAGGCGATCGCCCCTGACGAATTTACCCCTGGTGAAACAACCCCAGTTGAAATTACTGGTCGCAACTTAGATTTAGCGGACGAGATTACTGTAGCAGATAACGAACTCGTCAAAGTCACGATTGACAGCAAAGAAAAAGAACGAATCGTCGGTCGAGTTGAGGTAGATCCCCAACATCCACCGATTCCCCTCACAGATTTTCAAGTCAAAACCAGCACGGGCGTTTATCGTACCTCACCCAAGCAACCCGCAGCTGTCAATCAATCGTTAGAAATTCCAGAATTTAGCGAAATTATCGGATTCAAGCAAGCCGTAGAAACGATCCTCACCAGAAAGCACGGTACACCACAAGACTTTCTCTACTGGCTGGCACAACAGCGCCCGCATCAATTCCGCGTTCAACGCAGCGATCTACTCGACGAACTACTCGGTCAAGATATCCTATTCGAGCATCAAAAATCTGGGGCGCAGCACTGCTTGCGGGTGATGCAAGACTTTGGCGTTGCCGTCTGTGCCGATGCTGTTGGTTTGGGCAAGACTCGTTTAGCTGCTGCTGTGACTCGATTGTATCGTCAACAAAACGTAAGTGCTAAAATCGCGATCGTCGCTGCCAAGAAACTCCATCCCAACTGGGAGCGGGAAATGGCTGAATTGGGCTTCAAACCCAATGAATACGAGCTTTACAACAAAAACTTAATGAGCCGTAAGGGGAATAATTTTCTCACGGACTTCAACCGCTACGGCGGTCCCGATTTAGTAATTATCGACGAGGCTCACGAAGGCATCCGCAACTACAACAACCGGATTCATAAAACCTGTGCGGCAATTCAGGAAAGCGATCGCGCAACGGGAAGACAACGGCATTTCCTTCTCCTGACTGCTACACCCTGGAACAACCGCCGCGCCGACATCTACAACATCCTTTCCCCTTTTCTCAGTCGTCCAGAAGGATTCAACGATCTAGGATTTCCCCCAGAACTGAGCCAATGGTTTCAAAGTCGGGAAATTGGCGTTGAGAATTTCACCGACAACACAGAACTATTCCGCCGCACCTACCGCGAATTGTTTCTCCAGCGCACGCGCCAGATGCTACGCGATGCTACGCCAGATTTAAATATGTATGCCAAGCGGGTAGCAGAATGGTTGCCCGTGGAATTTGAAGCCAGTACCGAACAGGCGCTCGATCGGATATTTACTTCCTTCGAAACTAGCTTGTTCATCCCCTTTGCCGACCCGATCCGTTATTTGCGGGGCAATGTCGAACAGCGCAGTCTTTTACAAAACCAGCGCCGCTTTTTCCTGCAACGGGCAGAATCGAGTATGTATGCCCTCAACCGCACAATCCAAAACTTTAGCGATCGCATTCGGCAACTTCAACAGCGGTTAGAAAATGTCTCCCCCGATGCTGACGGTTTGAAAAAATTCCTGCTGTTGCACTACGGTTTTGAGTCTGAGAAAAAAGAAAAACAACAGGACTTCTCGGACTACGACGACAGCTTTGCTTGGGATGAAGACTATCTCGAAGACGAAGAGGATGAAGACGAAGAGACCCAGGCTCAACAGCAACTCAAACGTCAACAACTGCGGCGTTCGATTGACATCGCAACTGATGCACTGGGCAACGACTTGAGTAAAGCTCAATCCGTTTACGACCGGATACTAGCTGATTGTGACAGCGACCTGGAGCAATTGGAGCAGATCCAGCAGCTCCTAGCAGGTGAATTCGTTATCGACCACAAGCGGGAGCAAGTGACCAGGAAAGTGCGAGAACTGGTGAGTCAAGGTCATAAGGTGCTATTGATTTCCACCTTCAGCGATACAGTCATCGACTACTACCGCTACATGGCTAGAGATGAGGCGATCGCCGACCGAGGAATTGGGATGGCAATTGGTTCTACCAAGCGTTACTATCCCAGCAATTCTACTAACCCACTTATATTCAATCCTAATAATGCCTTGCGAGGAACGCGCCAACGGCAAGGCATGAAGCGACAGGAGATATTTCGGCTGTTTGCCCCAGCCGCTACCTGTAAAGATCCAGAAGAAAGACCAAAGCCAGAGTCAGAACTTGCCGTCCTGATTGGGTCGGAAACCCTATCTGTCGGGCAAAATCTCCAAGATGCTGATTACTTAATTAACATCGATCTGCCCTGGAACCCGATGATTCTAGAACAGCGAATCGGTCGGATCGATCGCCCCAAACAACGTCGAGTCGAAAATATCTATATCTATTACGCCAACAGTGAAAATCAACTGCTACGCCAAGCCAGTCGCTTGAGTAACCTGCACAAGAAACTCGTCGGCGAACTTGCTCTAGACGAGCGACAAATCCCCACCATTTCTAGCATTGAAACTTTGGGGGCTTCGATTTACGGCGATACGCTATTCGATGATGAGGTGTTACCTGGCTACATTGACTTTCTCAACAGCTTGGTCAAAGCGAGGCGGATGGAGCAGGGGAACTTACAAGAGGAGACTTATCAAAAGCAAGAAACCAGCCGCGACCTTTACACCCACAACGAAATTCTCCACAGCGAAGAGTTAGGCAGGCTAGTTCAGCAGTTAGGTGAAGATTATCAAGCCAATCCAATTGCTTTGGGTCGCCGTGCTGGTGAGACAGAAGAACCCACCGGATTAGTAGCCTTGAGTGTCGAATACTTTGGACCCAATGGCGAACCAATTCCAGACCGCAAGCAGACTCTTTTCTGGAACGATCGAACTGGAGAAAAGGATGGCTACGGGATGGCGATCGCCACTGCCTTCAAAACCCCTCCCGTAGCTGACGTGCTACCAGCCACAGCTCCGATCTCCCAGGCTCAAGAAATCTATCAGCAATTGGTTGCCCTGAAGCAACAGCGCCTAGCCCAAATCGAACAACCAGAATCGCTAGAGAACATTAATATTACCAGCGATCGCATTAGTAGAATTAACCGCCGCGTCAGTCAGCTCGATTGCTTTCCTAATGGTATGGAGCGAACTACGGTGAGGAAGACTTTTCAGAAATTGAATGCCTGGAAGGAAATGAAACAAGTACAAAAGCTGTTGCGAGATTACACAGATGGAGATAAAGCCAAATTAAACGATATCGATTTTGTGATTCAACTAGTGCAAGATGCTGACAAACTCAATCTCATTGCCAATGAGGGCATCCAACCTAGTATGTTACAAGTTTCTTTAGCCGCAATTCTGATTAGAATTTAATTCGTTTTGAGTCGTTCTCTACCTTCAATCGCTCAGAAAAATTAATGTTTAAAGAGCGA
Source organism: Chroococcidiopsis sp. CCALA 051 (assembly GCF_003015105.1). Taxonomy (NCBI): domain Bacteria; kingdom Bacillati; phylum Cyanobacteriota; class Cyanophyceae; order Chroococcidiopsidales; family Chroococcidiopsidaceae; genus Chroococcidiopsis; species Chroococcidiopsis sp. CCALA 051. The sequence continues at coordinate 15,893 of NZ_PYCI01000035.1, forward strand.
AAATATTTACCGTGCTTAATGTCTCTCATCTTACTATAAGTCTATTGTCATGACTCCTGCTAAGTATATTTCTAAATATCAAGTATGGTTAGAAATTCAGAATTCTGAAATTAGAATCTACGATCAAAATCGAGAAAATTACTTGATATTAGGTCAACTTACCAAAAATGGGATCGAACGAAATCGAAATGTCGAGCCGGAGCAATCTCTGGCGATCGGACTACTTTATCCAACTGCCGAACGATATTTTTGTCACAACAAGGATAGTTTGAATAAAATTACGGCTAGATGTGTTTGGCTTGATTTTTGGTTAGAATTACACGATCTAGAGGTTCGTCTCTATTCCAGAACTGGTGAAGACTATATGATTATTGGGGAACTTGATGATGAAGAAGGTATTAAATTAGATGAAAATTTTATCAAATTTGTTTTTAGTCATAACAACGACTTTTTCAGATTTTATGAGATTGCCCTGCGTCTCTTCTCAGCTAGAGAAAAAGAATTAACAAAACAGGTGCAAGAGCAAAAGCTTCTAGCTAAACGCAAGTTAATTCAAAACTCTTTGAAACAATTAGACGGCTAACTGTTTGGCACGAGTCAGTCGTAGATAAGCGCGATCGCCGTCAATAGATAAATATAAATAGTTAATGTCTCCACGGGTTTCGGTTGTGCTATTTAAATGAGATTTTAACGACGATTTTTCTCTTCCAACGCCTCAATTTCCGCTTTTATTTCTTGCTGCTCCTTGCGCCGAGCTTTGTAATATTCCATCCCTGTTTGAATTTGTGCCGCACGGGGACTGTCTGCCATACCATAGACTAAGCTGCCAACAAATGCAGCTAAACCAGATGGATCTTGCTCGTATGCTTTAATCCGTTTGTCAACATCCTGCTCTACTTTAATTAGCAACTCTTCATCGCTTTTATTTACAAGTGAAAGATCGGGTGCGCCGCGATGCCGAATCACCTCCCAAATATGGATGGGGATAGGAACCATGACACGGTTGTAACTTGCCTCATACCTGACTCCTTGCAGCGACAAGTATACGTAGTGTTCGTCAAGTACCTCGTGGTAAAAATGAAACGTGTCACCGTGAACAATAGTCGATTTGGTAGACATAGATTGACTCCTCAAGCTTTGGTAGACGACGCGGGAGAATTGGAGCGCGGTGAAATGCGATCGTTGCGCTCCTCGTTGCACAAACGTTGCGATCGCCCCAACACATTTTTCCCCTCTAGAACATGAGTGGCTGTTTCTAGCAATGAAGGTGTTTGTAGTATAAATGTAACATAAACTAACTTCTAAAACTAAATTCCCTGTATCGTACAAAAATACTATCAAAGCGATTTGCTACCATCTATCAACTAACAAACAAATCGCAGGTGGATGTTTAACGCACGCATCTGGAAGCTTTTTCAATCCTTTGTCCGATTTCTTGGGCGATTGCTAGTCACGCACTGGCGTTCTTTGCTGTTGCTATTCGTGGGGGTTTATTTACCCTTACAAGTTTTTGGGGAACTGGCGGAGGAGGTTTGGGAGAACGAAGGCGGCTTCCCGTTCGATGTACCGATCTTGTTGGCGATTCATAGCACGGCTAGTCCTCAGCTGGACTTCCTGGCAGTCATGCTGACTAAGTTAGGCGTGTTTTGGGGGGTGTTTCCGGTTGCTATTGTCGCGGCGCTGATACTATTTATTCGTAGGCAGTGGCGATCGCTCACCTACCTGATAACTACTCTATTAGGCAGTATCATCATTAACCGGACGGCAAAAGTATTGTTGCATCGAGTCCGTCCCCACTTGTGGGAGTCGCCCGCACCAGAATTTGACTACGGGTTTCCTAGCGGTCATGCAATGTCAAGTATGACTTTAGTAGTAGTTTTAGTAATTTTAACTTGGGGTAGCCGATGGCGTTGGTGGGTTTTGGCTGCGGGGACGATTTTTGTCTTAGTTATCGGTTGGACGCGGTTATACTTGGGCGTACATTATCCCAGCGACATTTTAGCAGGCTGGATGGCTTCGATCGCCTGGGCGGTTGGGGTTAGTTGGGTCATCAGACCTTGGCGGCGACGCGATCGCTTCGTGAAGCAACGCTTACGCCAGCTTTGACAATTTATTATGCAGGCGCGATCGCATCTAATCCCAGAATAGTAATATGCCTCCTACAAATACCTCTGGCAAAGCGATCGATATTGTGTGGAAGAATGGGTTTGATGGTGGAATAGCCGAGTAGACAATTACGGTGATTCCGAAAACTATAATTACTAACCCGATAGCTTTTCTAATTGCTTTCACTTGTTGGTTTCAGTGTTTCGTTCGGTTATCTAGCTTGGCTTGACTTTAAATCGTTCGTTCCAGTTCAACAATTTGTTTCTCAACACCAATAATTACTCGCTTTCGTTTTCTTGAAAGAATCCTTCCTCTTCCTCTACAGAGCCTTCAACTAAATTGGCTGCCTCTGGAATAATAATTTCCTGATAGGTGTAATTAATATCTAAAGCCTCTAAAGCTGCACGAATATGGGTGCGTACAGGTTGACTGCCCATGTCTCGGATTAAGCTATGAACGTCTAGCTGGGCATCCCAAGCATAGGCAATCCGGTGGCGTTCTACTAAACTTTCTAGTAATTTACTCAACTTATCTTGAGATAAGGGTTCAGTGGTAGGACATTGCCTACCAAGAGCCGTTTCAAAGAATTTGTTTACTTCTGCTTTTGCCTCATGACCGAGCTTCAGTCCAGCCAAATCGGGAATTTGTTGGCGATCGCGTTTGGCATTTTGAATCGGATCGCTACTCAACCACAAATCGTTTCTCAGACTCAATGCTGCGACACCCACCGTGTAGATGGGATACGGCATTGTTCCAGACCAATTTAACAACCAATTCAGATTTCTATATGCATCAAGTCGCCCGACTTTACCCAAGCGCCCAATGAGTTCTACTTCATCGATTAAAATCACCCAGCCCTTGTAGCCGCACCAGGTAAGGGTATCTGCCATCACCCCAAAATAAGCACTTCCATGTTTTTTCACCCCGAAAGTTGACTCAAACTTAGGTAACGCTTCTCCTCGACAAGCACGATGAATCCGTCTCAAATCTGAAATTGCCAGTCGGGTTCCCATGAGGTCGCCGTAAAGCAAATCCCGCTCCTCTCCGTTCGCTTTAAAGTAATCTTCGAGGACAATGGCAGGTAGAGGATGTATGTAGCGGTCTGGATCTTGAATTGGGCTGTCAGGCAAGTCTCCGTATTCTTTTTTATCAAGCGCTGGCTGAATGCCAAATATTTGTGAGTTCGGCGTGCGGATCGCTGATGCAGCCCGCCCGTAGAAATTGAATAGGTGATGGCACGATACTTCACGGCTGAGAGATACCCGACTGACCGCGAATCCTAAATCCAGTGCTATGTGTTCTATTGTTGTTAGCGCGTGAGTTTTCCCTTGCCCGTAAGCCCCCCAAACTAACCTACCTTGTGGAATCTTGTCTTGAGCCAGTTGTGCTAAGTCTTGCTTAACAAGTCTAGTTAGCGACGGTCGTAAGTCGGGTAGTTCTCTAGTGGAAGCACGAGTTGGAATACCAGATCGTAAGGATTCTACTATTGCGATCGCTTGTTGGCGATTTTCATCATATTCCTGCATTATCTAACCTACCTTCGGTATCATCATGCCAACCTCGATCACTCTGGCTCGTAAATCGCTATATTCGCTTAAATCGGGAAATCCCTGATATTGCAGTTCTAAACCCATTTCACTCAAAATCTGGCGTAAGTGGGTCTGAACCCGACTGGGAAAATCACTCCCATTGACTGCTAAATGGGCATCTGTATCAACCATGTCTGCTAAGGGATTAAATTTTTTTTGCACCAGCCCAGTTTGCAACCGCATCCATAGTGCGTCATAACTGATAAAGCCGCGCTTTTCGTCCTCGATCGTTTCTCGACGACCTGCCAATAGCAATAGAAAGCCGTTGAGTAATTCGGCATCATCAATCAGTTGACGAAAAAGCTCGCAAGTATCTTTAATAGCATTAATGGTGTAAATAAATCGACCAGTTTCATTAGAGCGTTCGGTGATGACTTCTAGATCGTCGATTGCTACTACCAAACCAGTCATTCCCGCAATTTTTAGCAACCGGATCAGCGAGTTTAACCAATATCTAGCATTAGTTTTCTGAAGTTGTTCAAATAGAAGTAAATCGTTTCTCTCACGCCGAGCCAATTTCTCACCGCTCAGCCACTCTAAAGCGAGTTTAATATCTTTTTCATTACCCCGAATCATGCGGTCGTTAACGATTCGGTAGGCAAAGGCTCTAAAAGATGGTCCAAAATCAATGTGACGAAAAACTTTTCCTGCTGCCTTTTTTATTTCACGTATAGCTTCATCACGCGGTAATTCTGCATCTTCTATATAAACTGGTAAAAAGAAGTCCGTGCCGTCGTACTTATCAACTGTATAACCTAGTTGTCGAGCAACGCAGCAGCATAGTCCTCTGACAAGCCTTTCTTTGTCAATTTGCCCAGTTATAGCGCGATACAAGCGAGGCAGATTATTCAGGCGATAGTCATCGCAATCTCGTGCTGATAAATATACTGTTTCATATCCTAAAGTTTCGGCATCTTGCAGAGTGCAACGAAGCAAATGTGTTTTACCACTCCCTTCATTTCCTACTAAAACTTTGACTTTACTACCTCCATTAGCAATGTAATTCACCAAATAGTAGTCGCGAACTCTCTCTAACCATAACTTGCGTCCCAGTGTCATTTTTGTTAATAATTCTGGGTTTAAAGGAGGTTGACCTGAGCGGAGATCTTCAATATCTAGTTCATCAATATGCATATATTTAGCAATCAAATCATTCATTATCTTTGTCGTAAATAATCAGACTACTAACTCGGCTTTCCTGTCTCTTACTATTGACTAAAAGTAAACCGCTAGCCTGATTGCGAGAAGGAACAAGCTCAAATCGATGTCCTTCATAACAAATATCAAAATTCTCCTTTAACCTCGCCAGATCGTAGGTAAAAATTGCTTCGGAATATTCTAGCTTTGACGAATATTTTAAAGTTAATAGTTTGTAGATTTCCTTAAGAGTAACAGGGTGTCCCCAAACTACTGAATCTTCTTTTAGAGTTAGTCGGTTGAGTATTTCGTAAGCACTAAGCAATTCTTGACAGAATCGCTCGGTATTCAACTTGCTATTGACTACTCGTTGATATTCTTTAGCTACCCATGCGGCTAATGTTGTCGGTGCTAGAGCCTTAGATTGTCGTGTTTTCCGTCCCATCCCAAGCTTTACATAACCACCGTCACAAAAGAATGTCAGCTTGAATGGAGGAAACTCGTAGTTAGGAAATTCACCTTTTATCGGAACATCTGCATCTTTCAGTGCCTTTTCTACTTGCGGAGGATATTCATCTGACAGAACAAATTCCCGATCGACTTGTATCGCATTTTCAATGACTATTTGATACTCGTTCCAACTGGTTGACAGTCGCGTGATGTTTTCATCAACTCCATCAAGTAATTGAGCTACTGCCTTGAAGTCCAAGTCTGTTCTTGCTTGCTTTACACTCGTCCAGCGGGTTGTTAATTGTTTAAGCACTGCGTCAATATATTTAATTGCAGCTTCTTCTGACGGACGATCTATGTCATTCATCTGAGGGAATACTTAGAAAAATGATTTTTAGTAGTATATTAAATTACATATTATCTGCTGCGAGAGGATTTGTCGAGCATTGAAAGATAAGCTATATAACTACCGTTGCCGAAATTCGCTCGTATCTATTGATACTCAAAATCCGGTAAGCAAAAACCTACAACCTCAAAAGCTTGAATGCTCGAAAGCAAAACCAGTCTAGACAGGGCTTTCAAGTTGTGTACTAATAAGGAAGGAGAGACTAGGTACAGGTAAAGGCTTGTCAGCGCAATGCTGCCGCTAGAAAGTGACGGCTAGGTAAATCGCTTCCCATCTGTAGAAGCGTGGATTAGATAGGCGATCGTGGAGAAGCAACGCTCTATCTCGCCATAGACTTGAGTGCGAGCAATGGAGAGAAGTCTAAGAGGTTGATGAATTTCTTGATATTCCCGTGAGTGAGGTAAACACGATGTCCGCGTTCGCACCAGAGTCATTTGACCTTTCTTCTCTTCCATGCGTCCCTCTCTCTGATAAGGGTAAACTGCCTCACTTTGCAGGTATTTACTTTGCTTTGTCATCCCAAGGTAGGGTTTTGTATATTGGGCGCTCGATTGATATTCGGGAACGCTTGAGGGGGCATCATAGGCTACCTCTACTGGAAGCTTTAGAAGGCGTAAGGATTGCGTGGCTTAAAGAAAGTGATTCATTGGCGTTGCAACGCATTGAAACAATTCTGATTAAATATTTCAATCCGCCGCTTAATAAAATCCCATCGTATTTAAAAGAGGAAGACACGGAAAACTTAATTAAGTATTTAAATTTAAACGAGCGGATTCACAAGAGTAATGTCATACCTATAAATAAACTATCGTCACCACAGTTAGATCGAACAAACGAGCAAGTAAATGAAATTCAAACTGAAAATAAATTGTATTCACCCTTTGAATACGAATCGCCATTGCTGTCCGAATTTAAACAATTAACTCTTGAGCAAGCAAAAAGGAGCGATCGCCTAGAGTCAGAAATAGCTGACTTGCGGTTACTCCTTCAAGAACAAATGCAAGCCCATCGTCAACTAACTGAAGCTTTTGTCGAACAAACAAAGCTCATTAGCGAATTATTACGCACTCAGGCGGAAACGAATAGCCGACTGGCTGAAGTTACTATCGAACAGGCGCAAACAATTAGCAAACTATCCCGCACTCTCGAAGAAACGTGCGATAAGAATGAAACTGGGGCTTAACAATTGTAGGGGGTAGAGCGGCTCAAAAGTGAAAATATTTAGTTAGGTTTTTATGAATAAAAAGCAATTGACCGCGATGCTCGTGCCTTTCTATCTAGGAGAGCAGCCCGATATTGAGGGGCGAACGATCCAACAAATCTGGGTGTGGGATTTTGAAGACTTAGAATGCGAACACGACTATATGAGCGTGGCTATTTCCATTGCCAGAGAGGAGTTCTTTTAACAGTAACGCTCCAATTGTTGACTATGAGGTAATTCAAGCTTTTCACGCCAACACTCGCCTACGTCAGAATTTGCTTCGCTCTTTTACCGTCATGCTTGGATTTTACGGTCTGCAAGGCGATTCGGACAACAACGGGCAATTTGTTGTCACTAGATCGGAGGAGTATCCCATCCGAAAAAAGGAATGGATTTGCCCATTGGATCATAACTACCTCCGCATCACCCGAATTTTGAAATGTTTGATGGCTTTGGGGTTGGAGAGTTACGCACAGTCTTTCTGTCGCTGCTTAGAGCAAATCTACCGCGAGGAGAGTAGGTATATTGGTGGGGAAACATTTCAATACTGGACAAACGCCGTCAAGAAGCGCGTGAATCTCATCTGTAGTTGCTCGCATTCCCCAGCAGATCCAACACCTGCACGGCGCGGGCGTTGCAGTTTCCTCTGCCGCGCCTGTCAAACCAACTCCCGTTCTAGAGTTGGTGTGGCTAGTTAGCGTGCGAGTGATCGCTACCCCTTCCTCCTACCCGTACCAGGGATCTTCAATGTCTGCACGGCGCGGCGCTTAGTTTCTTCGCTCCGACGACAGTAGCGAGAAGTCGTATCTGGTGAGGAATGTCCCATCAACTTTTGTACGGTGACAATATCGTTGCCAGCATCCAGTAAGTCACCTGCAAATGTCCGCCGGAAGTCATGGGGAGAAAATGATGCAACAGAGGCTTCCTTGGCACGTTTCTGCAACAAAAACAGTACGGCTTGTGGCGTGAGCCGCTTCAATACCACCCTTCCAGCTTTATTAACTTGGCACAACAAGGGACCAGGTATTTTACCTCTAATATAGATCCACTCTGACACCACTCCAATTGCACTTTCTGGCAGATATACAGTCCGGTATTTCTTTCCTTTGCCCGCCCGCACGAGTATAGCCCCAGTACTAGGGGTAAAGTCATTCAAATCCAGACTCACAACTTCACGTCGTCGCAGCCCCGACCCGCGCAGAATGACCATTAACGCTGCATCCCTGTAACCAGCAGGAGTGAGATCGCCATAACAAACTTCCATCAGCGCCGCAATTTCTTCCTCAGTCAGGGCGCGACCCCGCAAAGAGTTAGTCACCTTAATACTTTTAATATCTACAGCACGGGCATAGTCCACTGGCTCTATCAACTCCAATCTCAAGGCTTCTTTCAACACTCGCCGTAGCGCACACAACATTTTGTTTGCCGTTGCTGGCGCATACTTCTCCATCAAAGCAGCGCGGAGAGCAGCCGTGTGCTTGTAACGCAGCTTAGACCAGTCCAAGGTAAAGCAATCGCATTCCCCATTGGTTAACAAGGAGGCGATCGCGTCTAGGGCTTGTCGCATGGTTTGACGCGATCCTGGTGCGAGGGACGATATGTATACCGCCGCTGGATGCTCGGTCAGGGGCAGTGGTGCGGTTAGGACCAGGGAGACTGGAGTACTTTTGAGCATCACTTATTAGAATTACCCTTCTCGCAAGTTATATTCTGACAAGTAATCTTGCCATAAAAAGGGGAATGATGCTGCAATTAGTTTGTCTACGAGCGGTAGGGAAAGTGATATATGTTTTCGGCAAAGTATATAGACTTCAGCCTTTGGAATTGGTAGTGGGAGTGACACCGTTAACCAATGGTTGACAAAACTGCGCTCGCTTCGATAAGCTTGCTTCGAGCGAGACATGATTGCTGAATCTTTTCGGCAAAGTTTAGATATTCCAATGTATGGGTTTTTTAAACGTCACTTAGAGCTAAAATCGAAGATGCGATCGCCCTGGTAATGGAAATGGAGCATCAGGACATGATAGGGGATGACGCAACGAGAGCTGCCTTGAAAACTGAACTGGAGCGACAAGTAGAAGCATTGGGACCGGAGCGTTGCCTATTTCCATCCTCTGGAGAGCCAATCGATGAAATCGTACAACAACTGGAGAGCATCAATCCCATCCCACATCCACTCTCGCGCAACCATCTACCTTCTCTATTTGGTAATTGGCAATTGGTATATGCTTCTAAGGGAACAGTCGTCACGCGCTCCTTCGTATCAATTCCAGCTATAGGGCAAGCAATAAAAATTAAAAGAGTATGGCAACAGCTGGTTGCAGGCGGTACGGAAAAAATTTCTGCTTCCAACAATGCCGCTCTAGACTTACCCTTGCTAGGAGAATGGCAGTTACGGGCATTGGGAGTTTGGACGTGGGGTATGGACGAGCAGGTTGCCAAGGTGAAATTTAGCACATTTTCTCTACAAGCAACACAGCCCTTTGGTCTGTCTAACTGGAGTTTACCCGAATTGAAAATCCCAGTATTAGAGTTCCTCCAGAATGAGGCTTTGTGGACGACTTCCTACTTAGACTCTGAAGTTAGGGTAGGACGAGGCGCAACAGGAAATCTGTTTGTGTTTCGTCGTGAGTCACTGCCCGATGTTTTCGGCAAAGTTTAGATATACCAGCGATTGAGAGCCAGCCAGTAGTCTTGGGAAATACCCTGGAGGCGGGGAAACAGCAGGAAAGCACCCAACAGGTAATCGACGACATTTTGATAGACTGCAATCCCAGCAAAAGCTTTGAGTTTTTCCAGTGCTGCTTTAAAAGCCGTGACCGTAGCTGGGTCAATGGCGCGGTAGTCTTCCTGCTCTTGGGGGGAGAACTCCACTGTGGTTCCATGCCAATTCCAAAGCAAGCAACATTGCCGTAGCGTTAAGCCTAGAGGTTGTAATAGTATGGCAGCACGGTAATACAAACCAGAACGGCGTAACATATACGGGTGAGTCGGGAAAGGTAGATTGGCGATCGCTCCGGCTTGTTGAATGATATGGTGTAGCGATCGCTCACTGAGCCGCTGCTTGCGTTCCGAAGCAAATAACCAATCGGTAATGCGTTGCTCCTCAAGCTGTCGGAGAATGTCAATCTCTGCCTCACATAGAAGTTGCAGATTGACTGGGGCTTGAGTTTGGGGTTGTTGGCAATCAGGCTTTGAGCGGATGCGATCTACACGCAAAATCTTTTCGGCAAAGTCTACGTCACGCCAACGTAACCAACACAATTCGGCTGGCTGTAGGGCTTGGCAAAATAGCAGGATGGCGATCGCCTGATTTCTGGTGGGGGAGCGAGTAGATCCCAACGCAGCAACCAAGGCATCGACTTCGCTCAGGTAGAGAAATTCGCGATCGCGGCGCTGGGAGAAAGGTGTTTTGTGCGGAGGCAGAGATTTAGGCACTCCAAGACGCAAGCCGAAAACATTGTTAGCTGAAAATAATTTTACCTGAATAAGGACTCTCGCAAGGCTGTAATTCCCCACCGTGATTTGCGAGTATTGGCTAGAGCTAACGAAACGAATAGTTATTAGAGAAACGATCTCGAAATGCGACAGATGCAGTGGTAAGTAAAGACAAGCGAGACAATAAAGTTGACGCTCGTTATCTAAACAGAGAGTTTCAACCTCAAAGTATGGAATCGTCTAGAAGCCTCTGCGTGGAGTTGAGCAAAATATTATGAGACTGGCGCTGGCTGCCAACAGTAAGAAAAGTCTGGATGATAGGCTCTAGGCAGCGTTGGGCATCTTCATAGCCACGAGCCTTTAGTTCAGTGATGCGTTCGGCACTGAAATTGAGCAGGCTGCTTACCGAACCCAAAAGCGGAGTATCAAATTTATCGATCGGCTGTTCCGGTCGGATTTCAATAATAGTTTGTTCTGGAAAATCGTAGCGGTTCCATGCTGCTCCATTTTCTAGGTGAATGACGATCGCATTTTGGCATCCACGGGCAGCTAAAGCCCTTAGAGGTACATTATCAGCTAAACCACCATCTACATAAAAGCGATCGTTAACTTTTCGGCAGGGAAATGCTAAGGGGATAGCGGCACTGGCTAAGAGTAAGTTGTAGAGTTCAGCGTCATCGGCAACATCTTGGACGCACAACCAACAAGCATCAGTCCCAGTCTTGGCACGCACAAAGTCAATTAACCAGTCGTAGTGCAAGCCAGGAATTTTTAAGGCGGGAAAGACTGTTACCCACAACTCTATTCCACTTCTTAGCTGGGTAGGGTTAACTGCTGCCCTTAACATCTGCTCAATCGGAAGGGGATCGAAGATCGTGCTGCTGTCTTTCAACATCCCTTGGTGTATCAAAAAATCCAGTACCCATTCTCTTAGAGTTGGTACGAAAGTTTGGGCAGCGTAGCTGAGAATATGGAGAGCGGCATTTGTATTAGGGCGTAGGATCTCCGATTGACCTAATCGATCCCAAAGTTGATTGAGATGTCGAACCGCATAGGAAAAGGGACGGTGTGCTGACAAAACAGCACCATTGAGAGCGCCAATACTAGTGCCTGCAACGATCTGTGGCTCTATTCCGATTTCTGCAAGATACATTAATGCACCAGCTTGATAAGCTCCCTTAGCACCGCCACCCGTAAGTACAAGTCCAAAGTGAGGATTAGCAGCTTTCATACTAATATGTGTAATTTATCTAATAATGTTGAGAATGTTGATTTAGTAAATATATTGTTTCGCTTCATTTTGTAGATTTGTTAAATAAACTTCCATCGCTTTTTAAAAAAATACTTTATTTTTTTAGCGAATTCTCTTGAGTTTGACAGTCTTTAAATGCAAAGCGAACGGTGGATTCCTCAGATTATTGCTAAACAATTATTGGCTGTTTCTTCAACAATATTAGTCACAAACTCACGAGCATCAGTAGTGCGAGAGATCTTATCAACTTGGGCGTGACACAGTGCGATCGCGCTTTGTCCTGGCTTACTTGGTCTAGCTGCTTCTGGAAGGTTTACTAGTTCTAAAGTTGTCCCAATAACAAATAGGTAAGGTGTATTCACTATTCGCTGAAATGGAACAGAGCGAACCTCTAGTAAATCAGCGACTAATTCCCGATCTCCTTTTGCTATTTCTGTCCAAGTTTGGTCTAATAAATCAGCAAGTCCAAAGAAACTTTTAGGTAGATGTTTACTATCGGCAAGGATTTTATTAACCAGTAGTTGGCGGAAACGTTCTTTATCGCCCGTTTCTAGTTCGTAAATAGCAACAGAACTGCTGAATATTTCCCGCGATAACAAAGCAACTTGCACAGCCCAAGGTAACTTAGCATACGTTTGCCCCGCAGCCCAAGCAGTTACAATCCGGTCTAAATCCTCGTTAGCAGCAACCCGCACTTCTAACTGACGCACTCGTGCCTCCAGTTGGTCAAATCGCGTGCTTACATGACAAGCGATTCGATCTAATTGTTGGCTCAGTGCCAGTAAAGCATATTGCTGTGCGTGTAATTGTTGCTTCTGGCTGCGAATAGCATCCCGCGCCTCTAACAAAGAGTTTTGGGTAACAGCCAAGGCAACTTGACTGATGCGAAGCGAGTCAGTTAATTCTAGTACCCAGTTGGAAAGTGCTTCTTGACCAGCAATCAGGTTTCCATCTAACAAAAGTTGGCGCTGGCGATCGCTGCCATCCAGCGTGTCTATCAGTTGCCCGAAGAAACCCCGCCGCTTACGATAGCGAATGATGTCTTTGCTAACGTGAATCCCATTGATTAGGTCTACTAAAGCTTTGTCACCAACTACAGGAACTTGACGTTGGAGTTCTTCAAGACGGCAGGTTGATTTGCTAGGGATACCTACATTTTGTGTATAGGATGTATCAAACATTATTCACCTGACAATAACGAATCTACACGTTCTATACAAATATTTGCGTCTTTGATTTTTTTGATTGCATCTGGAACCAATGAATTTAGCTCTTCTACTAATTTTTCCTTTTCAGTTTGTAATAGTTTTTGATCTGCTTGTGCCTGTTTCAAACTATCTCTGTAATTACGGAGATAACCATCAAGGTTCTCAAAGAAGATATCAACTTGCTGCTTAAAGTCTACATCAAGATACTTATTTATTCCTTGGTTAATATGATCGATACTTGTCTCGGTGGAGCAGTTGATTTGAGAAACTAGTTCTTCTAGGGAAACAGTATAGTAATTTACTTCCTTGTCTGGTCGTTTAATTCTTTCCGTCTCTTTATACGGAACTATCCAAAGCCAATGCCAAAACGATCTCTTCTCGACTTCTCTTTCTTCATAGCCCTGGTCTATGTAACGACATTGGCTCTTAATATGAGGTTTAGCAACCTCCATATCTTCTGTTTCTAAATGTGGTGGCAGCAGTGATAATTCTACATCGAAAGCTTGTTTTAGACGTTGACGTGCTTTTTCAATAATTGGCTTGGTTTCACTATCCAAGCGAACGATTAAGTTTTTACGCGCTGTTTCAATTCGCCTTTGTGTCTTTTCACGGATGTCATCTAACAAGCCGTCAATTCTCTGTTTCGCATAAAGTACGGCTTTTTCCGCAAACTCATCTGCCTCCCTAGAAGTCTCAAATTCGATAAGATTACTGCCTTTCATCTCTATTTGCAGCCTGAACTGTTTAAAAAACCAGTTAGTAATATTCCTTGCTTCTATTCCCCGTTTATTGATAAAGTCAGCACGGTGATACTCTTCTTGATCCAAAAAAGTTTCAAGGCTAACCTTAGCTTTTTTCTTGAGATCGTTGAGAATTGTATTAAGTTCTTGATGAAGTTGTGTCTTGATTGTATTTACTTGCTTTAATTGATCGTGGCACAATTCAAGACGATGTAAATCAGCTTCCAGCAGATCGACTTCATTCTGTAGTTTCTCAGCATCTTGAGCAATGGCACGACTACGGATACCTATGTAATCCTTTAGGTTCTCCAAGCGGCTACGGCTTAGATGAAGTGCGGACTTCATGCAACGAGGCGCAGCACTTTCCATAAGTGCATCGATCGCCTGGTCGAGAAATGGAGCAAAGCCTGATTCTTCCCAAAGATACTCAGCTTCATCTTGCAAGTCTTCTGCACTTACCTTTTTCAGTTTTGTTTCCCACCTTGCCCCAAGAGCTTGTTGAGCTAAGGCTGGTGCAGTTATCATCTGCTCGATATCTTGGTCTGGATATTGCTGAAGTTCTAACAAAAAGTTAGTAGCACAGAAAGCCCATCTTGCAGCTATTTCAAATACTCGGTTCTTGTTACCAGAGTCACCTATACCGAGTTCAGCAGCGACAAACTGCCGTACTTGCTCAGGAGTCATGTCACCTTCTGTACGCTGATCCACTTTGTTGACCAAAACGTATAGATTTTCTTTACCTCGTAACTGAATAACCTTCTGAACCTCTTTTTTAACTTCTTCAGCTGCTTTTGTTTTCAGTTGAGTAAAGTCTAAAACAATCAAGACAATTGAGCTTTTTCTCAATTGTTCTTCTACCACAGCAGTTAGTCTGAGGTTTTCTCCTGCTTCGTTTGGTCCTGGCGTATCGACAATGACTAGATTACCTAGCTTTTCGTTGTGACTAGTATTTTGCGATCGGCAAAAGGGAACCTCAATGCGAGGAACATTCATTAATTGACTCAGTGAATTTTGAAGCGGAACTATCTCGCTACATAACCGAATTATGTCATTCAGCTTCGTCAGTATCTTGATAATTTCTTCACGCCCAAAAATTTTGGTACGGCTTGGCGGCTCTACTGTATCTCTAATTTCCTCTGCCAACTTAACTAAATGGGGGTAATGAGCTATTTTTTGCCGCGTCCCCTCAATTCCTAATGCTTGAATTTTGCTCTGCAAAGCCAAAAATGTCTCTTGAAACACCGAGAAAATTTCAGGACTCAGCGTTAGTATTGGCTCTGTTAACTCAGCCTTAAAGACAATCTCTGTTGGCAGAGTTGTCATAGCAGTGATGCGGCTAGGTAAAATATCCTGTCCGATAATCGCGTTAATGATAGTGGACTTACCTGCTTTCATCGGCGCAACAATCGCCATTCTCAACTCAAGATTTTTTACCTTTTTCGCTTCCTCATCTACTTCCTGCTTAAATTCTTCATACTTATTGCCAGTACCATCAGAGCTAAGTGCTGTACTAGCGCGATGCATCAGAGAACTAATTTGTTCCAGCAAATCGATAACATCTTTTTGCAAGTCTTGTACGTTTGGCTTCAGCGCTTCGGAAATCATCGAGTTTTGCTCCGCAAAATGGGAAATCCGCTTGCGTCGATTCTGGCTTAAGAAGCACGGAAAGAAAATCAGTAAAAACACGAGTTCAGGAATGGCATAGTCACCTAACTTTGAAATGAGAAAACTTAAGTAGATTCCTCAATTTCTAACTATTTATGCATCGGGGATTGCTCAAGTTAGTATTTGCTGGTTATTTCATGCTGCCATTAAATGAGAGTAATGCAATGTCTTAGTCAGTCTCTACCAGAAGGAGTTCTACGTTTGGATGCTCCGAGAGCGAGCGCTATTATCCAGTCGAATGCGGTTGCTCCTTGTCCCCGCAGTGCCGCTCGTAATGCCCACGCCGTCTTGATGAGTGCGGTTGGGTGGCAATCTCTTAGCTGTAGCGTTAGCTGCCGGACTGTTTCAGGATAGCCCAGTTGTTGGCGCGATCGCTTCGGCGTGTTTCCAAACCAACCGAAACTATGCCTGGTATCTGTCTTATGCCACCCTGCAACAGGATGTTAAGCGCCTCTAGGTTCTCGCCCCACGGCTCACCATCAGCAAACACCCGTCCAACTGGGCGCGTAAAATTCCGCGCTTGGTGTCAAACCGCTCCCCATCCAGCACGTACTCCGGCTGCAAGCTACCCTCCAAAAATTTGTGCCTAATATGTCAATTATGCTGCTTTATTTGTGGAGGCGGAATTTGAGGCTAAGCAGCAAAGAGCTAGTATGTGCGCTGATTTACAGTTTGTCCAGCCTTCGGGATGGAAGCATAGAATAATTCTTGATATCTTTCTAAATAAAGTGAATATCCCGAACAGTTCTTGATATCACCCCATATAAGGTGAATAGTCAGAAAGTTTCCGTTTAATAACTAGTTATACGGCTTCGGTTGTTGATGAGACAGTAGTTTAAAATTTTTCTATGATAAATTAATTTAATGTTCAATTGTATCAAGCCTATAAATTAAACTCAAAATTAGATTTTGGCTGAAGTTGTACGATTGCTGTCTTATACCTGAAGAAGACGGAAAATAAAGCATCTAATGACAAGAAAGCAAGATCCTACTGTCAGGATAGCCCAAATGAAGAATTTAGCAGACAAAATTGTGCCTGTTGCACCTGTTGTATCGAGCCATCAAGCAGGGTGGAATAACATTTTTCTTGCCTATTATCAGCAACCTGCCTGTGAAATTCCAAAACACTATCTCAGTCAACATACATTCACAATTTGCAGTGAATTAGGCAATCCATCCTTAATTGAATGTTGTTTAGACGAACGGCTTAAACGCTATTACTTCCAAGGTGGAGATATCATCTTTTGTCCCGCTCTTGTTGGCAAATCATTAGTTTGGAAACAGAGGAACAGTTGTATACTGCTTGCCCTTGAACCTCAATTGGTCGAACAAGTTGCTTATGAGTCGCTCGATCCAAAACATATTGAATTTACGCCGCAATTTAAGATTGTCGATCCATTAATTCAACACCTTGCATATGCTCTTAAGTCCGAACTTGAGTCTGGTTGTTTATCGGGTCGTCTTTATGGGGAATCAGCAGCAGCAATGCTGGCGGTACATTTACTCAAAATCAACTCGCCTCTGGGAAAACCTATTCAAGAGTATAGAGGTGGATTGCCTACACACAAACTGGCTCAGGTGGTTGAGTATATTGATGAATATCTGGCTCAAAATATAGGATTGTCTGAACTGGCTCAAGTCGTAGATATGAGTCAATACCATTTTGCGCGGCTATTTAAGCAGTCAGTGGGTATTACTCCTCATCAATACTTGATTAGACAACGTGTGGAACGAGCAAAGCAGCTCCTGCGACAGCGCGATCTGAGTATCGCTGACGTTGCTGTTCAATGTGGATTTGCTAACCAAGGGCATCTGGGCTATCACTTCAAACGCCTAGTAAATACTACGCCAAAAGCCTTTGTCAATAGCAGCAAAAATCTGTAAAACAAGCAATAACCTGTAAGACCACAAACGAGGTAAATCTATATTGTTAAGCCAAGGTTGAGTTGCCTTAAAGCTCAATAGCGCAGTCTGCAAGTTGCTTAAGGGTCGCTCAACATTTGTAGTTGCTTGTATATCGTTTGAAAAGGTGGTTCAGTATGTCAAAAGAATATGTCAATCCAGCATCCTTATTTTCGGGCTTGAAATATGGCTTCTCTCAAATTGTCACTAGTGGTGGTGGGCGGACAGTGTATCTATCTGGTCAGACACCATTTAATGCCCAAGAACAAATTGTCGGTATCACTCGCTCTGAGCAGATGCGTCAAGCTCTAAGAAATATTCAATCAGCGATGGAGGCTATCGGTGGGTCGCTTAAGGATGTCGTGTCATTGCGGATCTACATGGTTGACTACGACCCAGACAAAGAAATTCATGCGATCTCTGATGGTCTGAAAGAATTTTTTGCTGATGGTAATCCACCTGCAACAACCTGGATTGGTATTTCTTCCCTTGCTGTTAAAGACTTTTTGATAGAAATAGAGGCAACAGCAGTTTTGGAGCGATCGCATCGACAACGCCGTATTGCCGACTAGCTCACCACGCGATTGCGCGATCGCTCCTCACCAACAACCAATCGCTTAACACGGGTTACTAACTACTCTCACTCATTCAGTGCGGGTTTCAATGGCAGCGAGAAACAATGTAAGATGACCCAAATGCTGCTTTTCGTATCTCCGGCTTATGGCTTATCAAATTTCAGCCACCAAGTTGCAAACCTACCACCGCTGCCCCCAGGCATATCAGTTCAGGTATGAATTAGGGCTGAAAACTAATGCATTCTTTGGTTCGGCAGCACTGGGAACAGCACTACACCAAACTTTGGCTCAAGCCTACCGTGACTGGCACTACCAAGAACCATTGCCCCAGATGAATTGGTTGTTAGATTGCTGGGGGCAGCACACCGATAGCTTAAGTCCTGCCCAGGCTGAGGATGGCAAGCAGATTTTAGAAATCTACTATCAAAACTTCATCGCCTCTGAAGTTGCAATTCATAAACCCCTAGCGGTAGAGGGAAAAATTCAGGCAAGCTTACAGGTGGCGAATCTTGAGTTTGCGATCGCCGGACGTTACGATCGCCTCGACTACCTGGACAATGGGCTGGAATTAATTGATTACAAGTCAACCAAGGAAATCAAACTACCAAAAGAGGACGAAATCGACTTACAAATCGGACTGTACTACCTTGCCCTTGAGCAGCGGTATCGTCAGAGCTTGCGGAAGTTGAGTTTGATTTATCTGCGGACGGGGGAGAAGGTAAGTTTTGACGCTACTCCAGAACACAAGCAGCTGGTAGAGACTGTCATTGGTAAAATTGCTTGGCAACTGCGGACGGATTGCGACTGGGAACCGCAGCCAGGGGAACAGTGCGTTAGCGAAGCTTAACGAAGTTATCGTTGCACTTATTCGCGCTATTGCTCAGCCGTTGAAGATTCTCCTGAACCGTTGCCAGAGGATACTAAAAATCCTCATTCTCAGCTACAGTTGGTGCTGGCTTTATAACATCCATCTCGCCTGATAATCCCACACGAACTCTTCCATACTGATAGGTGTTTGCTGCAACAAATGCCTGACATCTTCGGTAACTTTTGCCGCTACCCCCAAACGTGCTGTGGTGCAAATACAAAAAAAATTTAGACGTTTAAATATTTAAGTCTTCAAGTTTTTGAAGTTTTGAGTTTTTAAGTACGCGAAACTAGCCACTGCTCCAGTAGCTCTTGGATTAACTCGCTAAACTCTCGCCCATCGCCCTCAGACAGTAGCGCAATTTTGATGTCTCGGTGGGTTTCCTTACGGATATAGGCTGTGACTTGCTCGTAGTCGGGATGCGATCGCTTTCCTTTAGGTCTGCCCCGTTTCTGGGTTGGCTGGGATTCAACAACTGGCTGCGGTTGGTTGACAACGGCATCTTGGCTGAATTCTTCTGGCTCCGGCTCTGGCTCTCTATTCTTAGCCGCGCTTAAAATACTCTTAAATTTACTCACTCGATTACCTCCTGACCGATACGTTGATAGTCACGCCATGCCATCCCTGCGCGTGGATCTGAAACTGCATTGACTGGAACACCAGCAAGCGCAGCTTTTTGAAAAGCTACCCCCTCGCGGATACCTCCTGCGAACAGGGGTAATCCCGCCTCGCTCAACATAACTCTTGCTTCTTCTCCATCCCGTCTGGGTTTGGGAGGAATGCGGGTGATGAGGATGCGGAATTTTTCAGCCCCAAGTGACTTCAGGGCATCTACAGTTTGCATCAGAGCATCTAGCGATAGGGCATCAGGAGTAGTAGGCAGTACGAGTAAATCGCATCCCTCAGAGAGTGCTTCTAAATCTTCCTGCTCCGGTCGGGCTTGGGTGTCAATCACGATATGCTGGAACTTGGGGGCGTGTTTAGCTGCTTGCCTTTCGTCAATCACTTTAAAAGGCAGATTGCCGCGCTTCGCCCAGCCTGTGGCAGAGCGGTTTGGATCGCCATCGATCAGAAGCGTTTCGCCCTTTGAATGCAAGTAGGTAGCAAGGTGAACCGCTGTTGTAGTTTTACCCACGCCACCTTTGAACGATGCAACTGTGAGAATCATATTCGTGGTTTTACTTTTAAATTTTTCAAGTGTCAAATACTTAGGTTTTTAAGTGTTCGCGTTTTTAAATACGCAAAATTTTAAAAGTTTGAGTGATGGTGTCGCGATCGCCATACTTGAGTTTTTAGATTACCAGAAAGTTAAACTGTTGAATGGTTGAGTTTTTAAATACGCAAAAATCTGAAAAGTTTAGAGACAGCGACAAGTATAGCAGCGATTGGGAGGAGAAACTGCTTGTCGTCTTTTTCTTCAGGTTATAGAATGCCAGCAGAACAAAATTTAAGTTTTTAAACACGCAAAAACTCAAAATGGTGAATTGTTGAAATGCTACAAATATATGGCGAATGACCAATCTCCAATAGCTGCGGGCTACAATGACTTTCTGCACGATCTCAAAGAACGCATCCGCAGCGCCCAAGTGCGGGCAATACTTGCGGTTAACAGCGAGTTAGTGCTGCTTTACTGGCAGATTGGGCGCGAGATTCTAACTCGTCAACAGCAACAAGGCTGGGGAGCAAAAGTCGTTACGCAGTTAGCAAAAGATTTGCAGCAGGAATTTCCCCAAATGAAGGGCTTTTCCCGTACTAACCTGCTCTACATGAGAGCATTTGCCGAAGCTTACCCTGACGAGCAATTTGTCCAGCAGCTTGCTGGACAAATTCCTTGGTTCCACAACTGCACCATTCTAGATAAAGTCAAAGACTCCACCGAGCGACTGTGGTACATCCAGCAAACAATCGAGCATGGCTGGAGTCGCAACGTTTTAGTCCATCAGATCTCTACTGGACTGTACCACCGACAGGGAAAAGCCGTCACTAACTTCGAGCGCACCCTCCCCAAACCGCAATCGGAATTAGTACAACAGATTGTTAAAGACCCATACAATTTTGACTTTCTCAGTTTAGGAGAATCAGCGCAGGAGCGGGATTTAGAAAAAGCTTTAGTCGAGCGCATCCGTGATTTCTTGCTAGAGTTAGGGGTTGGGTTTGCCTTTGTCGGAAGCCAGTACCATTTAGAGGTGGGAGGACAAGATTTCTACCTAGACTTGCTGTTCTACCATTTACGCTTGCGCTGCTTTGTAGTAGTTGACCTGAAAATAGTGGACTTCCAGCCGGAGTTTTCGGGCAAGATGAACTTCTATCTGTCAGCAGTGGACGACCTACTACGACACTCGGACGACCAGCCCAGCATTGGTATTATTTTATGTAGAAGCAAAAATCGAGTCATTGCAGAGTATGCCCTACGCGATCTGAACAAGCCGATTGGCGTTTCTACTTATCAGCTCCATAATGCTTTGCCAGAAAAGATCAAAGGCAGTTTGCCAACAATTGAGGAACTGGAAGCGCAGTTAGAGGGAGTGTCTTCCGATGATAATGCAGATGTAGGGTGATGCCTCAGTCTCGCCCGTGTTGCTGCTAATGTTGCAATCGGGATCTAATTTGGGTTTGCATCTGGCTGGGATGATTGCCGATGTTTATGGCAATGTGTTAGTTAACTATCCTACTAGACGTACTTAAAAAAGCGATCGGCTAAGATGAATTGCACCAAATTTTGAACGATAAAATTGCTGTGGCAAGGACGCGATTCGGATGGCGAAAACAAAATACACTCCCGAACGAGTAGAAATAATTTTGGCAGCTATTCGCCAAGAAGGGGGCGATCGCGCTGGATGGGAGGCAGGAGAGATTAACGAAAACACCTTTTACGAGTGGCTGAGAAAACATGGCGAGTTCGCGCAGGGGGTCGCGCAAGCAAAGCAGGAATATCAACGAAACTGTCCGACAGCCTTGAAGCGACAAGCAAAAAGAAGTCTTGCTGAGTACCTATTTCAAGGCACCACAGAAACATGGGAAACGACTGAAATTCTGGAAGATGGCTGCGGGAATGTAAAGTTAGTTAAGCGTTCCACGAAAACAGTCCGCCGAGGTCCGCCGCAATGGGCAATTGAGCGGGTACTTGGCGAGAGGATGCACGAACTAGAGTGCGTGAAAGTGCTAGTGGAATCTGGTTGGTTGCCGGAATCAACGGTGGAAAAGATCGCCACTAAACTAAAGGAATTAAACGAAACGGCTCGCGCTGCAATTCAAACGGCATCTGAGGAGGGAGCTGGAGAAACAGCGCCGACTGACTTTCAAACTTTATCAGCAGATAACCTAGATTTGTTGATTCAGTAGCATCAAAGCATTGGCTAAAGACGATCCGCCAAATTTTGTCAAAAAAGTTATGGTTCAGCCAACCTCTGGTTACTGTTTGTCAGCGATCGCATCATAGCCCGATCCTGCTTTTAGCTTAGAAACATAAAGCATTTGACAATTAAATTATTTTTGTGTATAATAATACATATTAGGATATAAAGTTTGCCACCACATTCAAACCTCTCAGCCACATCG
Source organism: Chroococcidiopsis sp. CCALA 051 (assembly GCF_003015105.1). Classification (NCBI taxonomy): domain Bacteria; kingdom Bacillati; phylum Cyanobacteriota; class Cyanophyceae; order Chroococcidiopsidales; family Chroococcidiopsidaceae; genus Chroococcidiopsis; species Chroococcidiopsis sp. CCALA 051. Next base: position 37,988 of record NZ_PYCI01000035.1, read on the forward strand.
GAGTTGCCCTTACTTTTCAATCGTGGGTAGTGGTGGAAAGAGATTCGTAGTAGCCAAAAATAATAGATTTATCAATTATTGGATACCGTGAGGTTCCAGCCTATGCTGCAATCGGCAGATAGAGCTTTTGAGTGTTATGTCTCTTAGCTTGTCGCGGGCTTGTCTTCATCGAGAATGTCCCATGCAAAGCCGTAACCAATTCATATAAGGGGAAAAGAGCTGCACGTCCCCTACTGGATGCATACAGATAATGTTCTACAAGATCGTGGCGGCGAGTTTACTAATGCTTGACTCGTCAGCAGCAATCACCTAAATACCGCAGATGGCTTGTTCCATCTGCGGTTATTTTTCCGCCTGATGAGACTGTCTCCAACAGTCGAAATCGCTGGTTTAAATCACCACGCGATCGCGGGAAGGAATTATCAATTTATCAAATCAAACCCCGCAAGGACTCAACCATGAACGAATTTTCAACACCTACCAACTTAGAAGATGACAATCTTCAGTTGTTACGAACAATTAAGGCAGAATTAGATGCAGAAGATGCACAATTCCACCAGCAAGCCGAAGAGATTGCAGCTCATACAGATGTTTTATCTCTTCCTTGGCTCCCCTTGGCACGACGGCAAGAATTACCAAATGTGCCTGGAATTTATTTCGTTCTCGAAAACGAGCGAGTTATTTATATCGGATTATCTAAAACTAGTCTTCTACGGCGTTGGTGGACTCATCACAGAATTCAGGAGCTAGAGGCAAGAACTGGGGACATTAAGATCGCCTGGTTAGAATGCCGCGCTCTCGGACTATTGTCCGTGATTGAGACAGCCATGATTCTGCGATTTCAACCCCAGTTAAACCAGAAAATGGGCAACAGAATCGTGCCACTTCGCTGGTTGTGTTCTGTCCGTAGTTCAAGTGAAGATATACAGCGCAAGTCTGTACTCTTAAGGAACATGGACTGGGACTTGGTGGAGGAAGTAGCTTCTAAATTAAAACTAGACCACAATACTGCCCTAATGTGGATTGTCCGTTTAGGCGCTCCGAGTACTCCTAAAAGATATCGCCGTATGTTGAAAAAGCTCGAACAAGCTTTTGAACAAGCATAGAAGAATTGAAGCCATGTAGTAAATACTACATGGCTTTTTCGTTTTTTGAGTGTCAATAAAGGCTCTATCGTTTAATATCAACTCTCAGTCTGATTGGAATATTCGTCTATATTAAATCCACAAGATGTAGTATTGCTTGAGTGGTTAGGCGTTGCGGCAACAAGATTGTATCTTCCTGTTTTTTGAGCGGATACTTGAAGCATGGGTGTTTTAGAATATCCTTCACTTTCAGAAATCAGCTCTCCTCGATCGTCTAAAAGACTAAGTTCCATATTATAGCAAGAGTCAGTATAAGTATATGCTATTGAGCCTAAAAAAACATATGAAATACCTTGTTCTAAATCTATAGGAATTACCTTTATGTCACCATCTCCTCTTTCTACATAATCGTGATGAGGATTTTCATAGTCAGGATAAGATGAGGTATCGTACACATCAAACTTTTCAGTTTTACTATAACCTTTTAGTTCTAATAATTTGTCGATACCAGATGCAGCATTAGCAGGTGAGTTTATCACGAAGGAAAACAATAGGAGAAACAAAATAAAAATAGCTTGAAAAGTTTTAATCAAAGCAAATTTTTTTTGATTAATAAGAGTTAGATATGACATTACAGTAGTTTGCCTCAATTGTTAGACTTGACTATTTAATCGACTGTAAATTATATGTTAGTTAAGTGTTATATCTTTAAATAGGAAGCTATACAACTGAAATTTTACTGAGACTTTGACAAAAAGGAGGAACTCTAAATATTAAATCTCAATAATTTCACTCAAGCTATACAGTGCCAAACTAAATAGGGGGATGTTCTAGATCGATTGGTTGAGTACAATAAGTAAAAAGCTTGGTTAAGTCTTATGACTGTTTGGCTAGCAACTGAATGCCCTCAACGTCACAGCACAGAAGTTACAAAACATGGTGGCATTGAACCGAAAGCCCTGTAATTTTCGGTAAGATTATTTGAAAAAGCTTATTCTATGTAAGTCTTGAGGATTTTGGTAATCTTGGAGCAGCTCATCAATCAGTTCGGGTCGGATAGACATCTTTGTTGTCTTGTTGTTGCAATAGTTTACTTTAAGTGGTTGAGAATCAGGTTTTAACTATTGCCACAAATCAATTTACAGTCTCGAATTTTATTCATGCTACTATCCCCGCTAACCTCAAGTATCCGCAGCTGACTATCTCCTCTTCTCCATAGCGAACGACAATCTTGGCAAAGATTTCAGTAGAATATTTGACTGTCCACTGTCCCGCTCCACCAAAATATTCAACAATAGAACCAGGCATTAAAAGACCAACACCCCACGATCGCTCTCCTGCATCCATTTCTATTCGGGTAGTACCCACGGTTGGGGTGGAAGCGATCGCCTCCCTCAGTTCTTGATGCTCGCGATTGTAGTTAAATCAGTTCGATCTGTTAAGCTCTTTTGTACGGATGAACAGGGAGCATACGAACGGCATTGGAGCCTAATAAAATAGTGATAGTACTGATTTTTAGCATTTTGTTCTAAACTAAGTCTCTTATTGCAAATGCTCTAACCGGAAAATGGCATTTTTTCGTAGGCTATTCTTAATAAAACGGTTCGCTGGAAGCCAAAATTCTACATCACTATTTTTATTACACTCCCACATTTTATTGCACTACTCAACATCAACTCACGCCTACTCAGTTTAGTAGCCCCAGACTTCCACTCTGCGAATCTGCCAAATTCACAGCCCTAGAATACTACCCTACTTGCAGAGTCGAACCGCAGCGCCAAGTGCCACCTTGATTTGTCAGTGTAAGTGGCGCATCATACAAGATATTTGAGGTAAGTTTCATCTGTTGAGCTAAATTTACTATCAACAGCATCGTCTCTTTCGTCCTGTAAACATTACACAGCTCGGTGGCTTATTCTAGCAAGTAATCCAATACTTTTGTCAGTCAATCAACTATGCAACCAGAAACAGTCCTAGAAGCATACAAGCAATTTAGCGTAGGGCAGGCGTGTAAAAAGAATCCTAGACTTGTCCACAATCTGCGAACTGTTTTCAGACAGTATATTTTACCTACTTATGGATTTAATCCAAAAGATTTGAAGCGGAGTAACCTTGAGGAATGCCTCGCTCAAGTTCCGCTATCAAAGCTTATTGGAGATGCAACAAAACTGCTCAACAATTTGAGTAGTAAAGCCGATCGAAGTAATGCGTCCCGATCAATATCTAACGGTACGATCGCTAACTACCGCTCAGCTTTAGTAAGATTCTTTGAATGGCTGTATGCACAAGGTTGGCAAAGTTACCTGAGCAGTAGTGAGATTGGCGATCGTACACCTCAGATGGCTAGCGGTCATACTTTGGCTTCATCACGTCGAGGGGGACGTAACTTGGTAGCAAATCCTTATGCTCTTAAGGAAGAAGAACTCACTGATACTCTAAAGCAACACCTCGAACAGCTGGAGAGTTTTTGGACAAGCACGGCTGTACAATTAGATCGAGAAAATACTATAGATCCAGCTACTTTTAGACTCTATAAGTTTAAGATTCTATGTATTTTAGGGTGGCTCAAAAATGTTCAAGGAGAAGATTTAAAACAACTTAGCTTAGAACAAATTATAGATCTTAGCCAATTACAGAAATTTGTAGAGTGGGGAATACAAACAAGAAAAAATGAATATGGCTGGGCTTTGAATGTAACTAAAGCAGCTTTGTCCGTTTCCCGTTGGCTATTTTCCATGTCTAAAATCGAAGAGAAGCCAGTTGCAGACTTACAAGCGTACCTCCACTCTTTAAATCAAAAATTTCAAGAAGCTTTAGAGGAAAAAAGCGAACGAATACCGATGACTTTTAAACAAAGTGTTATGGTAGTCGAATATCTTCATCAGTGTTGTGCGCCGCTACAAAAGTCAGGAATAGCACGTTCTGAAAGTGCGATTATGAGGTCTTGGCAGCGATATCTCATTGTAGCTTTGTTGACTTATACACCGTTACGTCAACGGGAAATTCGAGAATTAAAGTTAGGACAATCTCTAATTCGCGATCGGGATAACTATAGAATTTGCCTAAATACTAAACATAAAACAAATAAAGAGTTTGAGATACCCAGGCTTTTAACAGAAGATTTAGACGTTTGGGTTGAACAGTTTTTACCAAAGATTTTACCAAAGGACAATCTAGTCTTTATTCGACTTGGAACTACTAATAAGCTTCCAAGTTTAGGACAACCTCTTAGTTCGCGCGATATTTCAGATCTAGTATCGTCAGCCATCTATAAAGCAACTTCTATCTTGTTTGATGAGCCTATACGAACTCCCGCTCTAATTTTACGGGATCTAACATTTGGTGTTTTAGAGCAGTTTAGCGAGCCTGAATTAATAGCAGAATCTAGCCAATCTAGAGTAACCAAGCAAATTGTTAATATAGTACGACCACAATCACAGAGTTCATCTATTCTCAATCAGATTAAAGCTCCAATTCAAGATTTCCTTGAAATATTAAAAGAAGAAGTAGAAGAGTCAGATGAGGATGGTTTTGAAGATTCTGCTTCCCAAAGCAATGACTAACAGGAATAGTAAAAATAGTTTCTATAGTCGAGTGTCCATCGAGATACCTGCAAAATGGGACATATTGTAAAGTGATATGAAGCCAATTTAAAAAACTTTGATATAAATCGGTTTTAGCTACAAGCTGAGTGTGTTGCCTCCAGATGAAACATTCCCTAAAACGCTCATTGATGGGCAAGAGTAAGGGCGAAAGGTGATGAAAGCTAGGTTTTACCGTGCAAAATTCTGATTTGTCTAACATCATTATTGCTGCCTGATAAAGAATTTATTACAAAAAATTGCTTTAGGGTCTCACGATAGCTTATATTCTCTGTAGTATTTTAGGAAAATGTTCGTCTGTGAAACATAAATACTATTCAGACGGCTAATCCACCTTAATACAGGATTGCCTTTCTTAGTGAGGAGCGAAAAATCGGCATGAGCGAATTTATCACAACTGACGCACAAAAAGCTATAGCGCGGAATATGGGGAAGTTTTCCAAAGATATGTTATCTGCTAGAGCGATGAGTAACAGCTTTTACTGGTTTATGCCAAATATGCCAGATATATTCTTGGGTGCAGCAGTATATACGCACAAAGAACTGAGAGCAACGGTTGATGAGAATAGAACTGTTATTGAAGTCTCACTCTCATCGCCTGTCTCACAGACACTGCCATCAATTCAAAGATTGCGCTACGTAGTGCTGCGGTGTATCAATTGTATCTGCTTTGTCAAGTGGTTATGTGAGTCGAAATCAGCAGGGAGCGTGTGATAATGCCATGTTATTTTCTCACCCGCCCCCTCGATCCAAAGTGGCAGCGGTTTGCCGTCTATCTTGCATCCCGTATTGGCATCTGTGTCGTTTTTCGGTGGGATCTACAAGCAAATCAGACAGTCATTCTTTATCCTGATTTCCCAGCTAGTAGCTTAGGGCTACTCTGCCTTGGCAGCATTCTAGGTCTGAATGGAAAGCTTTACGCTACTGATTACGGACTCGCCATTCATGAAACAGTACCGCTTGAAAGTATTTACAGCCTAGAAAGACGAGCTACTAATGCTACCCTCAGCCTTCACGAGCATAATCGGCTCACGGGGGGAGATGCTAGGAAATTTAAAGAAGATTATCTTGAGAATTACAGGCGTAAGGGTTATGTTGCTACCTGCTTGTACCAGGTAAGGACAACAAGGCATCGCCAAAGAATCGTAAATGCGAGCGTTGCCGACGAAATCCTACATAAGTCAGTAAAGGGGGACGAGGTATGAAACATATCGCTCCCACGCATCATCTAAACCTACTGGAACCCAGTGCAGTAATTACACATACATCCCTCTGCCATAGCTGTAGCACAACACGAGCAATTCAACGCGCTGGCACTGAACCTTACTACGCTGCGCTGCGACATGCAAGATGCTATCGCTTAACTCAAGCCGACTTTCTTCCCGCGATGGTACGCGATCGTCTTTCCTCAAACGCTTCTATCAGATCCAACAATGGCATATCTAAGCTTTCTGCCAGACATCGAAGAGTGTCGAGTGTTGGCGAACGACTTCCATTAAGCCATCTAGACCATGTTGCAACATCTACCTTTGTCTCTTGCGCTAAAAAAGACAGTTTAGATTCTAAAAAATTTTGCTTGTTTGACTTTTTAGTCACAATAGCCATAGAATGCCATCATAAGTTTTTGACGGTTACGTCAATAATAGCTTATTTTCAAACAACAAAACATCCGAGCCACCGGATGTCAGTTGTAAGTCTGTTTGACTTTTGCTTTCATGTATTTACCCTCTTACGAGGGAGGATTACCTATGAATGTACCATTTTCGGGGCGCTGTCGCAATCCCTTGGCAGCTGCTGCATCATCTCAATGCTTCAGGGAGGTGCAGTAAATGAAAACTAAGCTTTTGATTCAAAAATCGACTCTACAAGCCCTACTATCGCTTGCTACTCGTATCGGAATAGAAAAATCAATCGGACTTGAGCAAATCTATTTTTGGTTAACCCTTCAAGAGGAAACTGGAAATGCTCCTATCAGCCAAAAAATAGGGATGGGGGTAAAGGAGGTGAGCCAATGAAGGCAGAGCAGAGAACGAAAAGAACAGCTCCTTTCTACCCACTGACTCGAAGCGAACGGGTTGAAACTGTGAAAGACTTGACTAGTGCGAAGATTAAGGTTCTTTACTACGTGCGCTCCATCGACCCGTCTGGCGATCGCAACTTGGAATATAGCGTTAGTGCAATAGCTTCGGAGTTGGGTTTATCTAAAGGAGCGGTTTCAAAGGCTATTAGAACATTAGAGCAAGGGAGATTGATAGAACCTGGAGTCTTTTCTACGTCAAGCAACAATAATCTTGAATGCCAAATACGTAATCGTCTTCATGCTGTTCTGGGTGGACTAACAGAAGTCACTACACCCGCTGGTCGTATTGATTTGTTGACTGAAGCAGAAATTATTGAAGTTAAAGCAATCAAAGACTGGAAAGCAGCACTAGGTCAGGTATTAATTTACTCTGCCTTCTATCCACAACATCAAAAACGATTGCACTTATTTGGGACTGCTAGTGAGCTAGAGGCATTAGCAGATATTGAGGCAGCAGTCATTAGTTTTGGAATCAAAGTCATGGGGGAGGAAGTACAGGCATGAATGTTGATGAGCAATTTTACCTCCTAACTCACGGTGTATTGGACAAACTAATGGATGCAAAACTAACTGCCGCAGAGTGGAAGCTATGGGCGTACCTAACTAAGTTGGATTCTTGGGGCGATCGCTATCAAAACTTAGATACGCTCACAGTGATGGCTGAGTGTAACATGAGCAAGGCAACCTTTTACCGAGCTGTAGCCAGGTTCCAAGAGATGGAGTTACTGCCTAAGTGGGTCAAGGTTCGCAGCGTCAACACGATAGAAAAATCAATTTGCGATCGCCTTCATTCAGAGTTGGGCGGATTAGTGGAAGTTGCTACTCCCGCTGGCAGAAATGACCTGCTCACCAATGCCGAAATTATCGAAATTAAGGCAATTAAAGACTGGAAAGCAGCTTTGGGTCAAATCTTAGTTTACTCAGGCTTCTACCCACAACATCAAAAACGACTGCACTTGTTTGGTTCTACCAAAGAGTTAAAAGCATTGCCAGATATTGAAGCAGCTGTTTTAAGCTTCGCAGTCAAAGTCACTTGTGAGGAGGTATAGAGATGTCAAAACCAACTCACTACCCATTGACGATGGATGAGTTTCTCAAGCTCAACACACTTTTAACTGATGCTGAGCTTCGGGTATACCTCTATTTAATGATTAAGAATCCGTTTCCAGATTCAAGAATCGAAATAGACACCGCATTTATTTCAGAACAGTTGGGGCTTACCAGGAGAACTGTCCAGCGATCTGTGAAGAAGATTGCTGAATTAAAATTTTTTCCCAACTTATTCTTTTGTAATCAGTCTAATAGTGTCGAATATCAAATACGCGATCGCCTTCATGCCGAGTTAGGCGGATTAGTAGAAGTTATTACTCCTGCTGGGAGAATTGATTTGCTTACCGACACTGAAATTATTGAAGTTAAGGCTGTCAAAGATTGGAAAGCGGCTCTAGGTCAAATACTGGTTTACTCAGGTTTTTATCCACAACACCAAAAACGATTGCACTTGTTTGGAACTGCTAGTGCGCTCTTAGCACTAGCAGATATTGAGGTAGCGGTTCTGGGTTTTGCAGTCAAAGTTACTGGTGAGGAGGTTAAGAAGTAATGACATCTGAGCAAAAAGTTACTAAAAAGCCTCTTTTCTACCCCCTAACCCATGAAGAGGTGCTTGACTTAAAAGACTTGACAGGAGTAGAGATTAAGGTTTTTCTCTACGTGCGAACCCTAGATCCGTTTGGCGATCGCAACTTGGAGTATAGCGTCACTGCGGTGGCTGAGGATCTGGGTTTATCTAAGGGAGCAGTTTCAAAGGCTATCAAGAGTTTGGATGCAAAAGGTCTTGTCCACGTAGAGTTAACACGAGTCAAGATCCGGATCAAGGCAGATAAGTCTGCTGTTGCATCGTTTCCTATAGGAAACGACGTTTCCCAGAGTGAACCAGGGTTTCCCATAGGAAACCAAGATTTCCCAGAAGAAACCGAAGTTTCCTATAGGAAACCGGAGTTTCCTGTAGGAAACAGCCAGCAGCCAGAACCATTACCAGACAAGACTCCCAGAACTCTTCAGACTAATAAGACTTATATAGACTTTATTCAGACTCTCTCAGAAGGCGAGAGAGAGATTTTTTTGGAATTTGGCAGAAAGAAGGCAGCCAACCTACCACACCCCCCTGAGCTTCCAGACAAATGGATTGCCGCGAACTTTACAGAACTTTACAAATATTTTTTAGCGTCCTCGGCGGGACGGGAGGCAAAACAGGAAGCGATCGCCCGCAAATATGACTGGGAGAATGACCCGCGCCTGATGGACTGGTTGCACAAGGCTTATTGGGAGGGACATCCGTGGGCGGTTGAGAATGAATTTGAGAGGGAGGAAAGGCTTGCTTTTCTCATGTGGGCGCAGAAAACCAATGCATACGCGGGGAGGATAGCCGATGAGCCTGCCTAAACTAGACCGCCAGCCAATCAGACCGGATAAAGATAAGAGTGTTGACGCTGAGATTTGGTATCCAGACTGGCGCTGCTTCTGCTGTCACGATACTGGAATAGTTAGACCAAAACTAGCCGAGTTGGTAATTCCAGGCTACGACTATGACAAAGACTTACATCCGGCGTGTTATCGATGCTCTGCTGGTAGTGCCTATACCCACTGCGAGGAATACGACCAGCGATTCAACCGAGGTATTTGCGGTGAACTGGATAGGATCGAGCGGGATAATTGGACTGCCACGGTCAAAGAGAGACAGCGGCAGATTCTAGAAACAAGGCTGCTGGCTCAGGGGATGAGCATGAGATCGGTCGATCGCACTCCAGATGAAGAAGTGGAAGTGCAGCAGCGGCATGAAGAAGCTTGTAACGTAGACCCCAAAAAGCAAGAGGAAATGGAACGAGCCAACTTGAAACGGATGGAACGGGCAGACTTGGGACTGGAGGACGAGTGCGAGGAGAAGGCGTATCATGGCGAGTTCTAGGGGAAAAGCAAACTCATTACCTATTACCCACTACCCATTGCCTATTAGCTTGACTCCCGACTCCCGACTCCCAACTCCCCAAGTAGGCGATTCCCTTCGGGATAGCTCCGCTTCACGCATTCGTATTAACGATTTGCATTTTGTCTGTGCCGGAATGGAGTTTGAGATAGACAGGGTAGATCTCGATTTGGTACGCACGACAGACAACAGCCTATTTCACCGCGACTATTTTGAAGTCATTGAATGTGCTCCTTACCCAACTCGATCTTTGTTCGGGAATCGGCGCAGGTTTCCCCGTCGCTGGTATCGTTACCGAAGGATTTGAACTCGTCGGACTGTGCGATCTCATCGCCGACCGAGAACATGAATACATCAGAGATATCTTGCTCCAACGGTTTCCCTACGTCTCCATTTTCCACGATGTCAGAGAGCGAAGTCATTGGCAATTGTGGAGAGGACAACTGCCAAGTCTCATCTCAGCTTCACCCCCCTGTCCACCATTCTCCCTTGAAGGAAAAAGATTGGGAGCAGACGACCCAAGAGATTGCATTCCAGCAGTCACAGATGCAATCGCCATCCTCCAACCAAAGTTTGCAGTCATCGAAAACGTCCCAGGATTGCTCACCTGCCCAATTAGATCGGGGGAACCACCAGGTTCATATTTCCGAAATTTGCTCCGAACCTTTGACAGCATCGGGTACGATGCGGAATGGGTTTGTGTTTCCAGCGCCTACTTTGAAACGCCCTGGATTGGCGCTCGGTTATTGTTGGTTGCCACGTCCAGGCGCGTTGTCCAACAATTCAACCAAGAGCCGACCCCCTGGTACGAGCAAGTTCGAGGGCAAGTGCAAGCAGTTGGGATTGCTGGGGAGAAATCAGGTAGCCAATCCCGAATTTTTAGAGGCGGCTTTCGGATTGCCGAAGAGTTGGACAGACCCATTGGAGTTAAGAGCGGCGACCCAGTTGTTAGGCAGCGGCGATCTGCACTTGGAAATTGTCTCGACCCTAGACTGGCAGCGATCGCCCTCCACCGCGTCCTCTACCTCGATAGCCTCATCAAGTGACAGCGTTACAGATATTTCAGATATGGTGACAGACAACTCAACCCTAACCGTCAAGCGTGGAGAGCGGGCTATGGCTACGAATCATCATCGCGTCCGCGAACCCGACCCAGAATCATACGACGAATCGAGTTTAGCTAAGGCTGAATCGGTTCAAGTCGAGGTGTTGGAAGAACTAGACGAAGGTGAGGAGCGCGATCGCCATCGTCTAGAATTGCGTGTAGAGAGGGCATTCTGTGAGGCGGGTAAAGCATTGGCAGAATTACGAGAGCGACGATTGTATCGCTCTACCCATAAAACTTTTGAGGCTTACTGCCAAGACAGGTTTGGATTTACTCGCCGTCACGTAAACTATCTAATTGCTGGTTCTCAAGTGGTAGAAAATCTACAAATGGGAACCAATGGTTCCCAAATTTTACCCACCAGCGAACGTCAAGTTAGATCTTTGATTGCTCTAGAGCCAGACGAGCAATGTGAAGTTTGGCAACAAGCATTAGTTGCATCTAACGGTAAAGTCCCATCAGGGCGGGTGGTCAAAGGGATCGTCGAGCAGCTCAAAGAAAAGCCCCTGGTGAATGCCAAAAACTACTGCCAGGTTGGTGACGTATTCACCTTGGTAAGGCTAGAAGGTAAAGAAAAGAAATATAACGGTTGTTGGGCGATCGCAGTGGAACCGAGAGACTTTACAGTAATGGTTGACGTTCACGATGCAACTCTAACTGTGAAGCCAGAAAACTTGAATAAGATTGATTCTCCCGAATCCCATCGGCAGTTACCACAGATTTTGCAGCGGATAAGGAAAGTAAGAGAAGTACCTGGATTTCGCGATCGCGTAGCTTACACCATGCTGGAACACTTGGGAAAACAGACTTATCTCACGCCGTTGGAGGATAAGGTGTTGCAGTTGATAGAGCAAGAGTATGGGGTTGAAGATGTCGAGCGAGAAGCAGGAAGCTGAAGCATATCCTACGACTGGTTTTGTAACCAAGCAGCTAGCTCGTCAGCATTATTGAAGTCCAACAACGCCACTCCCAATTCTTCAAGCTGGGGAGTGGTTAAGTTTTGGATTTGGGCTTGTAATTGGGGAGCAACTTCACCAATTCGCCGTGTGAGTAGACGCATGGTAAACGATAGGGCTTCTTCCTGCTTTCCTTGCTGTATGCCTTCACGGATGATTCCTTGATAGATTACTGATTCTTTCATAATGTCTTCTCTCAAGTATTGGCGAATAATACTTTCTTCAAACCTTAAACCTGCAAGTATTTCTACACAAGCCGAAATATTACTTCTTTGCTCCCGTGACTCAATCATATCCAATTGGGTCGAAACTTGCTCTAACAAAGTATTTGGAGAATCTGCTTGAGCCAGTGTTGCTAAAGGCAGCAGTGCAGGATTTGCTAATAAAGGAGCTGGATCTTGCTCCCACAATCGAATAACTCGATAGCGATATGTAATACTATCAGTTATGAATTCGTCAGTGTAAGCTGCTGTTGAGCCAGTGCGTTTGAGAAAGATAACAAACTGATCGACTGGACGATTGTACTGTCGATAAAGCCTTACATAGTAATCCAACATCCTTAGAGGTAGTGGTGGATTTGAGATAGCTTCTACCTGAAACTCTAAATGTAAAATCCGTTCCTGGGGGCGCAATAAAGCAACGAAATCAGCGCGAATTGGTTCAACAGTTAACTCAGATTTGAGAATGTTAGCATCAGTTGTAGTTACACCTAGAATCCAGTTAACAAAGCTTTCAGGGTACTGTTCGGAAAGATATTTGCAAATATTATCGACAGACATTTAAACTCAAGATACAACTACTACTAAAATCAAAGTTTTAGATGTAAGTATCATATCAAAGTAATCGCGAGTTTTATGAATATTTTGAGTCGCTCAATTCGTTTTTAATTCAGCTATTTAGTTGCACTATTTAAAGCGAACTTTGTCTAAATTTAGTTAACAATAAATCAACTTACTTAACTCAGAATTAGATATTGTTTGCTGCTCTAAAATTCGCTCAACTTTCCAATGTCGGATCGTAGGGTACAACTTTCTCTTGTTCGTCTGGATCGTTGCGGGCAGCTAGCACGTAAACGGGTTCTGTTGCGCTGAGATTACGCGGCTGATGGGGAACGCCTGGGGGAGTAAAAACAAAATCACCTGCTTCGCAGACTCGGCACTGCTGGAGTCCCTGCCCATAACAGACTTCAACCCGACCCTTGAGAAGATAAATTGCTGTTTCATGCTCTGGGTGAAGATGTGGCTCGGCAATTCCACCAGGAGGAATAATTACGAGATTCATTGAAATTCCCTTCGCCCCTGTTGTGTTTGCGGAAATACCAACAAAATGGGACAACCGTTCGTGAGTTAGTATTGCCGCGTCGGGGCGCACGATCGCGATCTCGGTTGGCTTTTCAAAGGATTCGCAGGTGTCATGTGGATTAGCAGGCGTGTTTTCTATCATCAGGTACTCTCCTTCGAGATGATTCCAGAGCGGTACAACTCAGCTTCCTAATTGTGTGAAGAATGAGTTGAAAGATGGGCGATCGCTCTACCATATCGATCTCTACGATGAGTGGACGATCGTTATGCAAATTAGCTCTTGGCTTATGGTAAAAATGGCATGAGCCCTGTTAGTTTTGGTTGAAGGAGAAGCATCGAGTATATGGCTGTTTTTTAACTATTCTCCATAAACGGTCACAATAATCTTTCTCTGTCGCGGTTTGATATCGCATTCCAGGTGAAAAATTTGCTGCCAGGTTCCTAGCTCTAACTTGCCGTTGTGTACTGGCACAGTCAGAGAAGGTCCCAGCCACGTTGCTTGCAAATGAGAATGTCCGTTGCCGTCATGCCACATCTGTTCGTGTCCGTATTCTCGACTAGGTGGAATCAGCTTATTTAGAAGTTCGGGTAAATCGCGTTGCAGTCCTGGCTCAAATTCAATCGTGCCGATGGCTGCCGTACTGCCTATGTTGAAAATGTGAGCCATTCCCGTTTTAATCCCAGAATTTTTCACAATTCGACTAACTTCATCGGTTAGGTCGTGCATATCTCCATGACTTTTGGTGGAAATTTCGA